>NZ_JAGTJY010000012.1:19059-64158 GCF_018195695.1 Achromobacter sp. Marseille-Q0513
GCCCACAGCTGGGCCTGGGATCGACCCTGGCCATGGGCGACGCGCTGGCCCTGGCGCGCGGGCTGCGGCGCACGGGCGACATCGAAGCGGGCTTCCAGGCTTACGCGCGGGAACGACGCAGGCGGGTGCAGGCCTTCCAGCTGCTGTCGCGCGCGCTCACGCCCTGTTTCCAGGCGGACCTGCCGGCGTGGTGGCGCGATCTGGCGTTCGGGCTGAGCGTGCGGATTCCGGGATTCAAGCGTTTGATGCGGGCCAGCGTCGGCGGCTGAGGCGGGCCTCGCGTGGGGAGCGCCGGGCGCGATGGTCCGCAGACCCGCCGCCTACCTCGCCATCACCGTCACCACCACATGCAGCACGAACTCCGGCCCATAGCAGGGCCGGCCGTCGCCGTGCTCCAGCCGCCAGATCGACGCCACCGTGCAGCTTTCCCTGGGCGCGGCGAACGACAGCTTCAGCCTGACGGGCTGCCCCGGCAGCGTGTCCGGCACGGCGATCTCGCGTTGCAGGCTGGCCAGGTGCACGTCCATGACGGCGTCCTGCAGGCGGCCCGCCGCGTCGCGGCGCGCGAGCACGTATTCGCCGTCCACGCGCGCGAGCCTGCGGCCGCGCCAGGGGCGGCTGCCCAGGTTCTGGATTTCCCAGACCTTCTCGAACACTTCGCCCGGCAGCACCATGCCCTGGTCGGGCATGGTCACGTCGGCGTTGAACACGGCCACGTCGCGCGGATCGTCCAGCCCCCGGGCCCGGTTGGTGGGCGCCAGCGTCGGCGCGCTTTGCGGCGCGCCCGACACGTCCGCGTAATAGCGGAACAGCAGCAGCGGCGACACGTCCAGCGCGCGCGACAGGCGCGCCAGGGTGCGCACGGACGGGTCCTGGGCGCGGCCCTCGGCCAGGGCATACAGGTGCG
Organism: Achromobacter sp. Marseille-Q0513; assembly: GCF_018195695.1. Taxonomy (NCBI): domain Bacteria; kingdom Pseudomonadati; phylum Pseudomonadota; class Betaproteobacteria; order Burkholderiales; family Alcaligenaceae; genus Achromobacter; species Achromobacter sp. Marseille-Q0513. Next base: position 19,967 of record NZ_JAGTJY010000012.1, read on the forward strand.
CGCGCGACAGGCTGGCCTCGCGGGCGATGGCGGTCATGGACTTGCCCAGCTCGCGGCCGCGCCGGGCGAGCAGCATGCGCAGGGTTTCCTGTTGCGTGACGGGCATGGTCGGCGGGTTCCGGGAATTCGATCGTTGCGATTGTTCCATCGTGCGACGCGCGCGTGGCCCGCGCGGCGAGCGCGTCGGCATTGATCGTAAAGCAAAGCAGACAGTCCGTATTCCCCCGTGGACGGGCGGCCGGGGATAGTGGCAGGCCTTGCGCGGCACCGCCGCGCGGCGGGCATTTTCTCGACCCACGGCTTATCCACAGATGACGCTTATCCACAGCGCGTCGCTTATCCACAGGAGCTTGCGCATGGCCCTTGCCGCTCACTTCACCGACGGACTGCTGCTCGGCCTGGGCCTGTTCGTCGCGCCGGGCCCGAAGGACACGCTGGTGCTGCGCCTGGGATTGGCCGGCGGCCCGCTGTGGCGCGCCGTGGCCATCTGCGTCGCCGCCGACGCGATCCAGATCGTGCTGGGCATGGCCGGGCTGGCGGCCGCGTTCTCGCGCCATCCGGCGGCGCTGTCGTTGCTGTTGCTGGCCGGCGGCGCGTATCTGCTGTGGTTCGCCGGCAGCCGCCTGCGCGCGGCCTGGCTGGGGCTGTCGGCGCAGGCCGCGCAGCACGTGGCGGCGGACCAGGGCGAGGCGCTGCGCAGCGTGGCGCGGCTCGGCTTCCTGAATCCCTATTCCTGGCTGGACACGGTCGTGCTGATCGGCCCGCTGGCGCTGGCTCGGCCGCCCGCGGGCCAGCCCTGGTTCGCGCTGGGCGCGATGGCGGCATCGCTGGCGTGGTTCGTCGTGCTGGCGCTGGCCAGCGCGCGGCTGGGCGGGGCGTTCCAGCGGGCCTGGACCTGGCGGGCGCTGGACCTGGGCGTGACGGTGATCGTCAGCATCCTGGCCGTGGATATCTTCATGGACCTGGCGCGGCGGCACTGGGCGGGCTGATCGGCGCGACAGCGCGTGGACAGGTTCCGCCGACGCGCACGATGAACCGTCACAATCCGTTCATCGCCCGCCGGCTCGCGGCGGCCTCATGGTCAGCCTCAAGCGCCGACCTGACGACGCACGGACCCGCTCAGCCATGCCCGCCCAGCAGCGCGAAATACTGCTGTTCCGCGTTGACGATGAACGCCAGCATGGCCGTCTTGATCTTGCGCGGATCGCGTTCCAGGAAGCCTTCGAGCAGCGCACGCATGCCGTCGACCACGATCTTCTGCGTGCCCGGGTCGCTCAGCGTGCCCAGCCGCACCTGCTGCGCGTGGTCGGTGAAGCGGCGGATGGTGTCCTGCAGGCGCGCGTTCTGCACGGCGCCCAGCCAGACGTCGCGGAACTCCATGTTGGCCTCGATCATCAGGGCCGCGTCGCGCTTGTCGTGGGCCTTGACGGCCTTCTGGAAGGCGCGCTTGAGCGCGGCGTCCTGGCGATCGTCCAGGATGGCGACGGCGCCGGCGGCCGCGCTGGGCTCGAGCAGGCGGCGCACTTCGAAGATCTCGTGGATGTCGTCGTTGGTCAGCGTGGGCGTGACGAAGCCGCGCGTGGTGCCGATCAGGTAGCCCTCGCTCACCAGCCGCAGCAGGGCCTGGCGCACGGGCATGCGGGTACAGTCGAATTCCTCGGCCACTTCGTAGTCCAGCACGCGGTCGTTCGGGCCGATCTCGCCGCGCTGCAGGCGCGAACGGATTTCCGCGTACACCGATTCGCTCAGCGTGGTCTGCTTGAGCGCGGTGCGGCGAGGCAATTTGACAACCTTGGCACTGTCTTGGGCCATCGTGAACTCCCGGCGGAACATGAATTCAGAATTCAAACGAGCCGGGGAATTATACGGTGGCGTGCAGGCTGCCGAAATTGCCATGGTGATAGACCAGGCTGGGTTGCAGCGCCGCGCCTTCGGCGGGCGTCACGCGCTCGACCGCGCCGATCACGATCAGGTGGCTGGCATGTTCGATCAGCTGGAACACGCGACACGAGAACGAGACCAGCGCGTCGTTAAGCACGGGCGTCTGGCCATCGGGCCGCGACCATGCGCCCAGCGCGAAGCGCGCCTCCTGGTCCAGGCCCAGCATGCCGCCAAAGGCGCGTGCCAGCCGCTCATGGCCGGCGCCCAGCACGGGGGCGGAGACGGCCAGGCCGGGCGGGAGGCCGCGGCGCGGGGCGGTGGCGCGGGGGACGGCGGCCGGCGGCGCGGCGGGCGCGGCGCTGAGCGAGCAGACGGCGGTCGCCGCCAGGCCGATAGGCGCGCCATCGGCGCCACTGGCGGCCAGCACGGTGACGGCGCCAGCCAGATGGCGCATGCCGGCGCGGAACGCCTCGGAGGAAATGCCGGCGGCCGGCGCGCGGGGCAGGGCGGGAGCGCTCATGACGAACCTCACGCGACGCGCAGGCCGGCGTCGCGCAGCAGGGGCAGGACCCGTTCGCAAAAGTAGGGCAGCTCCTGCACGTAGTTGACGAAGGTGAGCGCCGCGCCGCCGAAGCCGGCTTCGTGCATGCGCGCCAGCTCGGCCGCGATCTGCGCGGGCGTGCCGACCAGCGGATAACTGCCGGTGCCGGCGGCGAAGCGCTGCCGGTACTGCTGGTAGGCCTGCGCGTCGTGGCTGTTGGAAAAGCCCTGCTTCTGCTTCATGTGATAGTCCACCGCCGCCGTGTCTTCGTGCACGCGCGAGTAATGCTCGTAGTAGTCGCGCGCTTCCTGCTCGGTCTCGCGGCAGACCACGTGCGCGACCGTGTACACGCCGACGTCGCGCCCGGTCTTGAGCGCGCGGGCGCGCACGTCGGCGATGTGCTGGCGGCCGCCTTCGATGTCGGTAAAGGTGGTGAAGAGGTAGTCGCAATGCTGCGCGGCGAAGTCGCGGCCCGGCGGGCCAAAGGCGGCGTTCATGGTGACCGGGCGCGGCGATTGCAACGCGGCCGGCTTGGAGACCGCCTGCTTGAGCTGGTAGTAGCGGCCGTCGAAATCCAGCGGTCCCGTCGCGCTGTAGAGACGTTCCAGGATCTCGGCCCACTCGCCGGCCTGCACATAAGGCGTGTCGGTGAGCGTCTGGCCGAACATCGCAAACTCGTCGGGGTTCCAGCCGCAGACGATGTTCAGGCCGGCGCGCCCGTGGCTGATGTGATCGACCGTGGCAAGCGCCTTGGCCGCGTACAGCGGATGCACCAGCGGCACGTGCACGGTCATGAACAGCGCGATGCGCTGCGTGACGGCGGCCAGCGCGGCGGCGAAGGTGAAGGTCTCGAACGACCACTCGCGCGCCTGTGTCGTACCGCCGAAGCCCTTCCAGCGCGCGATGGGCAGGAAGAAGTCCATGCCGCCGCGATCGGCGATGACGGCGGCCTGCTGCACCTCGTCCCAGCGCGCGGCCCAGCGTTCCGGCACGGTGGTGAAGCTCAGGCCGCCATCGGCGTTGGCCGAGAACACACCCAGCTTGAATGGATTCGGGCCGCGCATGGGGTTGGGCAACAGGGCAGGGCTCGCATGCGGACGGGCGGTCGGATCGGGGATCTGGCTGGCGTGCTGGCTCATGGACGCTCCGTGGCGAAAAGGGCAGGCGGCGACTCGCCGCGAGGCGCAGGGTGGTGATCGCGCAATAAAAGAATTCTGAATTCAATTTATCGAATTGATGGCGGATTGTCGATCAGCGCAACGGCCGCCGCCATGCTCGGAATCCCTGAGGCGCCCAACCGCCCATTCACGTCCAGATGCTCGTTTACCCGCGATTTCACGCTTGCCGGCCAAAACAGGTTTGACTTTTCGCATAGGCATTCCTATGCTGAAAAAACGTACTGAATACTGAATTCAGAATAGACAAATCTGCGGCATCGGCGCCCTCGCCGCCTGCGGCACAGGAGCACCCTCCATGCTGTTTCCCTCCCTCAAGCCGATGCTGGCCGGCGACGGCTTCATCGACCTGATCTGGCTGTCGCTGGGCAGCGCGCCCATGGTGGCGTTCGCCGCGCATGCGCGGCCCGCCGCCATCGTGCTGGACCTGCAGCATGGCTTGTGGGAACGCGGCACGGTCGAGGCCGCCATCGCCTCGGCGGGCAATGTGCCGGTGATCGCCCGCTGCGCCGACAACACGCCCGCCGTCATCGCCCAGGCGCTGGATGCCGGCGCGGCCTCGGTGCTGGTGCCGCTGATCGAGACCGTGGACGACGCGCGGCGCGCGCTGGACGCCAGCCGCTACCCGCCCCACGGCAGCCGCTCCGCCGGCGGCGTGCGACCGCTGCTGGGCGGCATTGCCGCCATGCTGGACGCCGGCGCCCAGGTCGCGGTCGGCCTGATGATCGAGACCGTGACCGGCGTGGAGAACGCGGCGGCCATCGCGGCCCAGCCCGGCGTGGACTACCTGCTCATCGGCACCGGCGACCTGGCGCTGTCGCGCGGCACGTCCGACCCCGACGTGATCGCGCGCGACTGCGCCCGCGTGCTGGCGGCGGCCCGCGAGCAGGGGCTGCCCTGCGGCATCTATACCGGCAGCGCCGAGGCGGCGCGCCAGGCCCATGGCCAGGGCTACCGCATGGCGGTGGCGGCCAGCGACATCGACCTGCTCAAGCAGGGATTCCAGTCCGCCGTCACGGCGGCCCGCCTTTCCACGAGAGAAGGAGCATCGACATGCTGAAGATCCTGGCGCAAGCCCTGCAGAGCGGTTCCGTGCGCGTGGTGGACCTGAGCCAGACGCTGCACGCGCGCACGCCCATCATCCCGCTGCCGCCGCAATACGGACAGAGCGCGCCGTTCCGCCTGGACGAGATATCGAACTTCGACGAGCGCGGGCCGGCCTGGTACTGGAACAACATCTCCTGCGGCGAACACACGGGCACGCACTTCGACGCGCCGATCCACTGGATCACGGGCAAGGACTACCCGAACAACACCACCGAAACGATAGACGTGCAGAAGCTGGTGGCGCCGGCCTGCGTCATCGACGTGTCGGCGGAGGCGCGCGACAACCCTGACTACTTGCTCACCATCGAGCGCGTCGAGCAATGGGAAGCCGAGCACGGCCGCATCGCGCCGGGCAGCTGGGTGCTGATGCGCACGGACTGGTCGCTGCGCGACGATCCCGCCGCCTTTCTCAACCTGCGCGACGACGGCGCGCACACACCGGGCGGCCATCCCGATCTGCCGGCCTTCCTGGCGCGCGAGCGCGACGTGGTGGGCTGGGGCACCGAAGGCGTGGGCACCGATGCCGGGCAGGCCCATGCCTTCACGCAGCCCTTTCCCTGCCACTCGGTGATGCACGGCAACAACCGCTACGGGCTGGCCAGCCTGGTGAACCTGGACCAGCTGCCGCCCACGGGCGCGATCCTGATCACGCCGCCCTTGAAGATCCGGCGCGGTTCGGGCAGCCCGTGCCGGGTGCTGGCGCTGGTCGAGGCATAGGGCGCCGGTTCGGGTTTTTCCCAGGCTCCCGCGCGTCCGAAAACACGCTTGCGAGGTTTGACTTTTACCCGGGCCAGACCTAATCTTCACGCACAAAATAAAAACTGAATCCAGAATTCATAATCATGGGAGACAAGGCCATGAACCCCACCAGAGCATCGATCCTGACGATGCCCGATTCGCCCATCATCGATGTCTGGCGCCTGGGCCAGGGCCGCGCCGACGTCATCGGCCTGTGGGCCGGCGAGAGCGACCTGCCCACGCCCAAGGCCTACAGCGACGCGGCGGCGCAGGCGCTGGCCGCGGGCCATACCTTCTACTCGCAGAACCGCGGCATTCCCGCGCTGCGCGCGGCCATCGCCGGCTATTACGAACGCCTCTGCGGCGTGCGGCTCGATGACGAACGCATCGCCGCCACCTGCGCCGGCATGAACGCCGTGATGCTGGTGGCGCAGGCCATCGTCGAGCCGGGCGACAACGTGGTCTGCGTCACGCCGTCCTGGCCCAATATCCTGCGCGCCATCACCATCACCGGCGGCGAGGCGCGCGAAGTGGCGCTGGACCATGACGACAGCGGCTGGCATCTGGACCTGCAGCGCCTGTTCGACGCCTGCGACGGCCGCACCCGCGCCATCTACTACGCCTCGCCCGGCAACCCCACCGGCTGGATGCTCGAAGACGCGCAGCAGCGCGAGCTGCTGGCCTGGGCGCGCGAGCGCGGCATCGCCATCATCGCCGACGAGGTCTACCAGCGCATCGTCTACGACCGCCCCCACGCGCCGTCCATCCTGGAAATCGCCGCGCCGGACGACCCTGTGTTCGTGGTCAACAGCTTTTCCAAGTCCTGGGCCATGACGGGCTGGCGCATGGGCTGGCTGATCTATCCGCGCGGCATGGTCGACACCTTCGAGAAACTGATCCAGTTCAACACCAGCGGCGGCCAGGCCTTCCTGCAGGCCGGCGGCGTGGTCGCGCTGAACGAGGGCGAAGCCTTCGTGCGTACCTTCGTCGAGCGTTGCCGCGGCGGCCGCGCCATCGTGCTGGACCGGCTGGGGGCGCTGGATCGCGTGCGCATCGTGCCCAACAAGGCGTCCTTCTACGTGATGTTCGACGTGGACGGCATCGACGACTCGCTGGCGTTCTGCAAGCGCGCCGTGCACGAGGCCGGCGTCGGCCTGGCGCCGGGCATCGCCTTCGGCGCGGCGTCCGCGCGCCAGATCCGCCTGTGCTACGCGCGCAGCGACGCCCAGCTCACCGAGGCCATGGACCGCCTCTCCGCTTTCATCCGCCGCGCGCGCTGAACCGCCGCGGACCGGCCGGCCGCCTCATGCCGCGGCCGGCGCATTGCGCCGTCTTCGCTGTTCCACATACCGACAATCAGGGGAAGGTAGACCATGCAACGCAATCTCCGCGCGGCCGCGACGGCCGCGGGCTTGGCTTTGTGCGCCTGTGCGCAGGCCCAGAGCGCCAGCAACGTGACGCTGTACGGGATCATCGACCAGAGCATCCGCTACACCAATCACGTCGATGACGGCGGCGGCTCCAAGCTGCAGCTCGCCAACGGCGCCATCACCAACAGCCGCTTCGGCCTGAAGGGCGAGGAAGACCTGGGCGACGGCAGCCGCGCCGTGTTCCGCCTGGAGAACGGCTTCGATCCGCAGACCGGCATGGCCAACCAGAACGGCCGGCTGTTCGGACGCTACGCCTACGTGGGCCTGTCCAACGACCGCTGGGGCACGCTGACGGCGGGCCGCCAGGGCGCCGAGTCCTTCAACTTCTTCGGCGAGTTCGACCCGCTGACCGTGGGCAACTACATGGGCAATTCCTGGCCCTTCCTGATCACGGTCGGACGCCTGGACAACCTGCTGACCTACGCCGGCAAGTTCGGCGGCCTGAACCTGGGCCTGACCTACGGCTTCGGCAACCAGTTCGGCAGCATGCGGCGCGGCAGCTACTGGGGCGCGCGCGCATCCTACGACGCCGGCCCGCTGAGCTTTGGCGGCACCTACCAGGAAATGCGCGACCCCGACGACCGCGCCCAGCGCATGTGGGGCCTGGGCGCGCGCTACACGCTGGACGCGGCCAAGCTCTTCATCGGCTACATGGGCGGACGCGACGCCAGCGGCTTCGTCGACAGCCTGCTGAACGCGCCGACGCGCACCGTCGCGCAGGGCTCGCCCAGCGCCAACCCGCGCAAGGACATGACGCTGTACACCGGCCTGACCTACCAGGCCACGCCGCGCCTGGCGTTGACCGGCGCCTACTACTACAGCGACGCCAAGAACATCAACGGCTTCGAAGGCAACCGCGGCAAGCGCCACGCCGCCGTGCTGCTGGCCGAGTACAGCCTGTCCAAGCGCACCCAGGTGTACGGCACGGTGGACTTCAACCGGACCAGCGGCGGCGCCAACGCCGAGATGCCGAGCAAGAACAACCAGACCGGCCTGGGCGTCGGCCTGCGCCACATCTTCTGACGGCGCGCCGCGCCCGCGACATCCAAGGATCCCCATGAGCACGACACCCCAGGAACACGACAAGGCCGGCTGGCTGCTGTACCACTCGGTCGGCATGTTCCCCGGCCAGCAGGCCGCCATGCGCGCGGCGCTGGAAGGCTTCACGACCAGCTGGTGCAGGCCCGGCCTGCAACGCTGGGACGACGGCCTGGCGGCGCGCCGCCAGGTGCTGGACCTGTATGCGCGCCTGCTGCGCGCGCCGGCCGACGCGGTCTACGCGGCCGAGAACGTGACCCAGGCCTTCGCGCAGTTCGTCGGCGCGCTGGGTCGCGCACGGCTGGCCGGCAAGCGCGTGCTGATCGCCGCCGACTGCTTCCCCAGCCTGCACTACATGCTGACCGGCCTGGCGCCGCTGCTGGGCTACACGCTGGACACGGTGCCCGTGGACGCGGCCGCCGGCTACGTCACCAACGACGGCTACATCGCGCACTGGCAGGACGACGTGGCGCTGGCCATCATCACCCTGGTCACCTCGACCGCGTCCAAGCGCGCCGGCCTGCAAAGGCTGGCCGCCCATGGCCGCGCGCGGGGCAGCCTGATCGCGGTGGACATCACCCAGGCCGCCGGCATCGTCGACGTGGACGTCAGCGCCCCCGCCATCGACTTCGCCGCCACCACCACGCTCAAGTGGCTCTGCGGCGCGCCCGGCGCGGGCCTGGCCTACATCAACCCGGCGCTGCTGGACGAGCGCCTGCAGCCGCTGGTGCAGGGCTGGTTCAGCCAGCCCGATCCCTTCAACTGGGATCTGGACAAATACTCGCTGGCCACGCAGGCGCGCCGCTTCGACAACGGCACGCCGTCCTTCCTGCCCTATGTGGCCTCGGCGCCGGGATTGTCGTGGCTGCTGTCGCCGGCGGCGGACGGCATGCGCGCGCACAACCAGGCGCTGTCGCGCAAGCTGATCGCGCTGGCCGACGCCAAGGGCTACCGGCTGCGCTCGCCGCGCGAGGCGAACGAACGCGGCGGCAGCGTCATGGTCGAGCTGCCCGCGCATATCGACGCGCTGGCGCTGGAAGCGCGCCTCGCAACCGAGGGCGTGCTGGCCGACACGCGCGGCCAGGTGCTGCGCCTGTCGCCGGGCGTGCTGACGCAGGCCGCCGTGATCGATGAACTGGACCGCCTGCTGCCCGCGGCCTGAGCGCCGCGCCCTGAACTCATCCATCGCATCCATCGCACACCGCATATACACACACTAGGGGAACGCGGCATGGAATCATCCAACATCACCTCGCGCGAGGCCGGCCTGCACAAGGCGCTGACCAAGCGCCAGATCACCATGATCGCCATCGGCGGCGCCATCGGCACCGGGCTCTTCATGGGCAGCGGCATCGCCATCGGCTATGCCGGGCCGGCGGTATTGATCAGCTACGCCATCGCCGCGCTGATCGCGGTCATCATGGTGTTCAGCCTGGCCGAGATGGCGGTGGCGCATCCGTCGGCCGGATCGTTCGGCACCTACGCCGAGATGTACCTGAACCGCTGGGCCGGCTTCGTGGTGCGCTATACCTACTGGATCATCCAGGTCGTGGCCGTGGGCGGCGAGGCGGTGGCGGTGGGGCTGTACATGACCTACTGGTTCCCCGGCACGCCGGTATGGATGTGGTCGGCGGCGTTCGGGTTGATCCTGATCTACGTGAACTGCAAGTCGGTGGCCAACTTCGGCTCGTTCGAATACTGGTTCGCGCTGATCAAGGTGGCCGCCATCATGGCCTTCATCGTCATCGGGCTGGCGCACGTGTTCGGCATCGGCACCGGCCGGCCGCCGGTCGGCATGCACAACCTGACCGGGCTGGAGGGCGGCTTCATGCCGCACGGCTTCAGCGGCGTATGGATGGGCGTGTTGATGGCGATCTTCTCGTTCTACGGCGTGGAGATCGTGGCCGTGACCTCGGGCGAGGCGGAAAACCCCAAGCAGGCCATTCCGCACGCGCTCAAGTCCATGGTGCTGCGACTGACGCTGTTCTACGTGCTGGCGCTGGGCATCATGGTGGCCTACCTGCCCTGGACCGAGGCCGGCGCGAAGGTGGTGCAGCAAAGCCCCTTCGTGAAGCTGTTCGCGCACGCCGGCATCGCGCAGGCGGCGGGCATCATGAACTTCGTGGTGATCACCGCCGCGCTGTCCAGCATGAACACCAACATCTACCTGTCCTCGCGCATGCTGTTCTCGCTGTCGCGCGGCGGCTATGCGCCGGGCTTCGTCGGCAAGCTCACCGCCAACGGCACGCCGCTGCGCGCCACGCTGATCTCCGGCGCGGGCGTGCTGGCCACCACCAGCGTGTCCTTCTTCAGCCCGCACGCCTACAACTACCTGTTCGGCGTGGCGCTGTTCGGCGGCATCTTCGTCTGGATCATGATCCTGGTCACGCACCTGCGCTTCCGTCGCGCCTGGCGCGGCGCCGCGCTGCCGGTGCGCATGCCGCTGTTTCCCATCGCCCAGATCACCGGCATCGCGCTGCTGGTCGGGATCCTGGTCACGATGGGGCTGGACACCGAGTTCTGGAACATCTCGTGGATCATCGGCGTGCCATGGCTGATCGGGGTATCGCTGGCGTATGTGTTCTGGCGCCGGCGGCAGGGACCTGCCGGCGCGCCGGCGGTGGCGCGGGGGTAGGGCGTGACGCTCCCCGGGAGGCGGCGAATCCGTCGCCCCCGGGCCTCGGTCCCCGCAGTGCTGGTCTGCCAACAGGGTGGAAAAAGCAGGCTTGCCGTCGCGTTCCACAGGGAAAAGCCGCCACTTGCCCACACCCTGTCCACATCCTACGCACAGCCTGCCAACAGCTTGATCACAGACTAGCCAACAGGCTTATCCACAGGCATCCGGCCCGATTTCCCCGCAGCCGCATGGTTCCGGACGGATCCGTCCCCGTTCCTCCACAGCCTATTTTTCCTGCGCTCCGGTACAAGCCAGCGCCGCCCCCCGCTCATTAACGTAGCCCCATGGCCGTCCTCGAAGACGGCGCTCGATCAAGGGGAACATGATGAGCAAGCAAACCGCCGGCGCGCCGGTGGACCCGATCACGCTGGCCGTGGTGCGCGGCGCGCTGGAGACAGCGCAACGCGAGATGACGCTGACGCTGGAAAAGACCGGCCGCTCCAGCGTCTTCAACCTGGCGCACGACTACAGCAACGCGCTGTTCGACCATCACCCGGAAATGATCCTGCAGGGCCAGGACATCCCGATCCACCTGGGTTCGCTGATCCCGGCCATGAAGGCGGTCGCCGATTTCTTTGGCGACGACCTGCACGAAGGCGACATCATTTATCACAACGACCCGGTCTACCAGGGCAGCCACATCCTGGATTGCTGCATGTACAAGCCGGTGTTCCACGAGGGCGAGCTGGTGTTCTGGGCGGTCTGCAAGGGCCACCTGACCGATATAGGCGGCCCGGTGCCGGCCGGGTACAACCCGGATGCGCGCGACCTGTACGCCGAGGGGCTGCGGATCCCGCCGGTCAAGCTCTGGGACCGCGGCGTGCGGCGCGACGACGTGATCAACCTGCTGCTGTGCAATATGCGGGCGCGGCGCGACCAGGAAGGCGACCTGAACGCGCAGTACGGCGCCTGCCGCGTCGGCGAGCGCCACCTGCGGGCGCTGCTGGCCAAGTACGGGCTGGCCACCGTGCAGGCCGCCATCGCCGAGCTGAAGGACATGGCCGACCGGCACATGCGCTCGCTGATCGCGTCGATCCCGGATGGCACCTACCACGGCCGCGCGCGGCTGGAGGACGCCGGCCACGGCCATGGCGACATGACCATCTCGGCGGCGGTGACGGTCAATGGCGACAGCGTGCACATCCGCATCGACAGCCCGCCGCAGGTGCCGTACTTCATCAATTCCTACGCCGGCAATTCGCTGTCGGGCATCTACCTGGGCCTGATGATGTTCGCCCAGGTGCCGCCGCCCTACAACGCCGGGCTGTACCGCTGCGTGACGGTGGACCTGGGCGAATCGGGCACGCTGTGCAACGCGCGCGAGCCGGCGCCGCACGTGAACTGCACCACCACGCCGATGGAGACGCTGACCGACGCGGTGCGCCAGGCCTTCGAGGCCGCCGCGCCGGAGCGCGTGACGGCGTCCTGGGGCCATGCCAGCGGCGTCAATATCGCCGGCGTCGATCCCAAGACCGGCGAGCAGTACGTGACCATGGTGCTGGCCTCGATCATCTCGGGCGCGGGCGCCACGCGCCAGATGGACGGCTGGCACGCCTGCGGTCCGCTGTGCTGTTTCGGCGCCCTGAGCTCGGGCGACATCGAGCTGCTGGAATACGCCTATCCCATCATCATCCACCGCTATGGCCTGCAGCAGGACAGCGGCGGCGCCGGGCAGCATCGCGGCGGCAGCGGCACCGTGTGGGAAGTGGAGCCGATCGGCCACGAGATGACCGTGGTGGCCTTCGGCGAGGGCCGGCAGATTCCGACCGGGGGCGCGGCGGGCGCCTACAACTCGTTGCCCGAGCGCAAGCTGGGCCGACTGGAGCACCGCCACGCCGACGGCCAGGTCACCACGCATCGCAAGAACACCATCCTGAAGGTCGCGCCGGGCGAGCGCGCGCGCAACGTCAATCCGGGCGGAGGCGGCTACGGCGATCCCTACAGCCGCGCGCCGCTGGACGTGGCGCGCGACGTCGGCAACGGCCTGGTCTCGCGCGAGGCCGCGCAGGCCGAGTACGGCGTCGCCATCGGCGCCGACGGCCAGCCCGACCTGACCGCCACCCATGCCCTGCGCACCCGCGATCCCCGTTAAGGAGCCCACCATGCAAGGACAATATCGCCTCGGCGTGGACGCCGGCGGCACCTTCACCGATTTCGTGCTGGCGGGCCGCGACGGCAAGATCCGCCTGTTCAAGAGCGCATCGACGCCGCAGGACGGCACCCGCGCCATCGCCGCCGGCCTGGCGCAGATGGCCGAGGAACTCGGCCGCCCGGTCGAGGACATCGTGCGCGACTGCGATCTGTGCATCAATGGCACCACCGTGGCGCTGAACGCGCTGATCGAGTTGAAGGGCGTCAAGGTCGGCCTGCTGTGCACCGCCGGCCACGAGGACAGCATCGAGATCCGCCTGGGCCACAAGGAAGAGGGCTACCGCTACGACGCCGATTACCCGCCGGCGCCGCAACTGGTGCCGCGCCGGCTGCGCCTGCCAGTGCGCGAGCGCGTGCTGGCCGACGGCTCGGTGCGCCAGCCGCTGAACGAGGACGACGTGCACGCCGCCATCGAGGTCTTCAAGCGCGAGGGCGTGCAGGCGGTGGCGGTGTCCTTCGTCTGGGCGCCGGCCTATCCCGCGCATGAACAGCGCGCGCTGCGGATGGTGGCCGAGGCCATGCCGGATGTGTTCGTCTGCGCCGGCCATGAGGTTTATCCACAGGTGCGCGAATACACGCGCACGTCCACCACCATCGTCAACGCCTACCTGAGTCCGGTGATGGCGCGCTACGTGGCGCGCATCGACGACTATTTCCGCGGCCTGGGCGCGCGTGGCGCGGTGCGCTACTTCCAGTCCAACGGCGGGCTGGCGGGGGGCGAGATCATGCGCCGCCGCGCGGTCAACGCCATCAACTCCGGCCCGGCCTCGGCGCCGCAGGCGGGCCTGTACGTGGCCGCGCCCTTCGGCATCGACAACATCATCACCGTCGACATGGGCGGCACCTCGTTCGACATCACCCTGGCGCGCGGCGGCCAGACCAACCTGAACCGCAACATCGATTTCCTGCGCCACCGCATCGGCGTGCCGATGATCCACGTCGAGACGCTGGGCGCGGGCGGCGGCTCGATCGCCCACCTGAACGCCTTCGGCATGCTGGAAGTGGGGCCGCGCAGCGCCGGCGCCATGCCCGGGCCGGCCTGCTACGGCCAGGGCGGCGAGGAACCGACCGTCACCGACGCCAACATGGCGCTGGGCTACCTGCGCCCGGACGCGGTGCTGGGCGGCGCCATCCGCCTGGACCGCGAGCGCGCCGTCGCCGCCATCCGGCGCGGTGTGGCCGAGCCGCTGGGCCTGAGCCTGGAACGCGCGGCGCACGGCATCGGCACGCTGGTGAACCTGAACATGGCCAACGGCATCCGTCGCATCTCCATCGAGAACGGCTACGATCCGCGCGACTTCGCGCTGGTCTGCGCCGGGGGCGCGGCGGGCATGCACATCGCCGCGCTGGCCGAGGAAATCGGCAGCCGCAACGTGCTGGTGCCCAAGATCGCGTCCTGCCTGTGCGCCTTCGGCCAGGTGATCTCCGACGTCAAATACCACTTCCTGGCCAGCGCCGTGATGCGCCTGGATGAGCATGCCGACCTGGCGCGGCTGGACCAGCTGTTCAGCGACATGGAAGCGCGCGGCCGCGAGCTGCTGGCGGCCGACGGTTTCGCGCCGGAACGCATCAGCCTGGACCGCAAGGTCGAGATGCGCTATCAGGGCCAGATCCACGAATGCCAGGTGGACGTGCCGCCCGGCCCCGTCACCGCCGACACGCTAGGCGCGCTGCTGCGCGCGTTCCATGCGCGCCACGAGCAGCTCTACACCTATGCCGAACCGCACAACGTGGTCGAACTGGTGAACCTGGAAGTGATGGCGGCCGGCGCGGTGGACAAGCCCGCCTTGCCCGAACTGCCAAGCGGCGACGGCGATCCGGCGGCGGCGCTGGCGGACATGCGCGACATGCTGTTCGAGGGCGATGGTCCGTGGACCGCCACCCCGGTGTATGACGGCGGCAAGCTGCTGGCCGGCGACACGATCGCCGGCCCCGCGGTGATCGAGGAGCCCACCACCACCATCGTGGTGCGGCCCGGCTGGCATGCCTTGCTGCATGGCTCGGGTACGTACTTATTGACCCGCGCGGCCGGCTGATCCAGATTGGCGTTTGTTATGCACGCGGAGGGCTGCCCCGTGGACACCCGCTACGACACCGCCGGCCTGGCCGCTCCCGACCGCTCCCGCCACTGGGAGGCGGCGGTCGGAAACACCTACTTCAGCCTGCAACTGCAATTCCAGGACGCCGCGCGCTTCGAAGGCTCGCTGCGCTCCTGGCGGCTGGGCGCGCTGTCGCTGTCGCGGCTGGCCTCGTCGCCGCTGTGCTACCGGCGGCTGAAGACGCATCTGCGCGACTGCAACGATGAACAATATCTGGTGACGGTGCCGCGCCAGAGCGGCATACGCTTCGCCCAGGCCGGCCACGAAACGCTGTGCCAGCCCGGCGCGTTCCTGCTGGAACACGGCCACAGCCCGTATGAATTCTCCTATGCGCAGGACAACGCGTTGTGGGTGCTGAAGGTGCCCGGCGCCCTGCTGCGCGGCCGGCTGCGCACGCCCGACCGCTATTGCGCGCTGTCGTTCGACGCCAGCAGCGGCGCGGGCTGGTTGTTCGCGTCCTATGTGGACCTGGTCGGCCAGCAGCTCGGGCAGCAGCTGGATGGCGGCGACGGCCCGGCGCGCGAGCTCGCCGCACAGCAGTTGGTGGACCTGCTGGTCTGTTCGGTGCAGGCCGATGCGCGCGTGCTGTCCTCCAGCGATTCGGCGGTGCGCGCCGCGCACCTGTGCCGCATCGAGGACTACGCGCGCCGCCACCTGGGCGACCGCGACCTGACGCCGGAGCGTACCGCGCAGGCCTGCGGGATCTCCACGCGCTACCTGCACGCGCTGTACCGCGACGCGGGCCAGACCTTTGTCCAGTGGCTGCACGAGCAGCGCCTGGACCGTGCCGAGCAGGCGCTGCGCGGCGCCTCCATATCGGTGGCCAGCGTCGCGCATCAATGGGGCTTTGCCGACCAGTCGCATTTCTCGCGGCTGTTCAAGCGCCGTTATGGGCGCACGCCGGGTCAGGCCCGGCGCCGCCCGGACTGACGCGATGCGCGGCCGGCCATGCCGGCCACGCACCGTCTCCGTGATCTAGCCGGCCGTCGCCACCCGGCCCGCCGCCCCAGCGCACAGCCGATACACCAGCGCCGACACCACGAAGCTCGCCGGCGCCGCCAGCGTGGCCGCGAAGCCGGCCGTGTGCATCAGGGCCAGTCCGCAGATCGCGCCGGCGAACCAGCCCGTCAGGCCCGCCCGATTGAACGCCGCGCCGCCGGACGACACGGTCCCGTCATCGCCCGACAGGATGTGCACCAGCGCCACCGCGACCCAGGACACGACGAAGATGCCCTGGTAGGCCAGCGCCTGCAGCAGGTACGAGAACACGTCCAGCAGCATCAGCGCGTAGGTCACCGCACCCACCGCCACGGCCCAGACGGCCTTGGACCAACGCATGCCGGAAAAGCGCGCGAAGAAGGCCTGCATGTTGATGGTGGCCAGGTAGTAGTTGGCGGTATTGATGCGGGTCTGGGTTATCCAGACGAACAGCAGGCCGCCCAGTCCCATGAGCTTGAGCAGCGCCAGCACCACCGACACTTCCGACAGCGCCGCGTCGCTGGGAATCGTGCTGACCAGGTAGATGCCGGCCACGCCGTTGAGCAGGAAGGTCACCAGGTAGAACGGCATGCCGAAGTTGAAGCGGCTGTGGTACGCCTGATCCTCGCGCTTGCCGAAACGCGCGTAGTCGAAGGTGAACATCATCAGGATCCACACGCCCATGTAGTACACGAACGCGTCCCACCAGCCGCCATCCACGGGGCCGCTGGCGGGACCGAAGGACAGCCAGGCGTCGCTATAGCCGTATTCGCGCGTGGCCATCACCACGGCCAGCAGCAGGCCCAGCAGATAGAAGGGCAGCAGCACGCCGTTGAACTTGTCCAACCAGCGCTGCACGCTGCCGAAGATCAGCAGCACGCTGTAGATCACCACCGCCAGCGCCACCAGCCAGTACGGCACGGCGGGATAGAGATGGTGCGCCGCCACGGCGATGACCGCGCCTTCGAACACCGCGTAGTAGATGGCGGTGGCGAAGAAGATCAGCGTGGCCAGCGCCGCGCCGGACGTTCCGAACAGCTTGCGCGAGAACAGCGCCACCGACAGGCCGGTGCGGATCGCGTAGCGGCTGATGATGCCGTTGACGATGCCATAGCAGACCACCGACAGCGCCATGCCGATGATGGCGTTGCGCGCGCCGTACTTCAGCGCCAGCGTCGCCCCCACGACGATATAGAACATCGCGCTGCACACGGCCCACCACGCCATGGTGAGCGAATAGCGGGGCATGCGGTCGGCATCGGCGACGGCATGCAGGGAATTGTCCGTCTCGTCGGACGGTTTGTTGCGGACCAGGTTGGCCATGATCGATCTCCCGGCGGGAAACAGTGCTGCGATGAATGAAGCGACGGATGCTGCGTGCCTTGCTGCGGTTCAACTGCTACGGACGCGCCGACGCGCGCAACCCGTGCTGCGGGCTGCGACGTGGAACGTGAAAGAAAGCGGGGAAAACGCGCCGCTCAGGGCGCGGTCGAGGATGCCGGCGTCTTAACCGCTGAGCGCCTGCCGCAAACGGTCGTAGCGGGCGTGGTGCTCACGCCTGGCGGCCAGCGCCTGCTCCAGCGTCACCTTTTCGAAGCGCGCGCTCTGGTTGGGCTGCATCTGTCCGACCTTGTCCATGTCGGCGCTGATGACCGTGCCGATCATGGCGTAGCCGCCGCCGGACACCGCGTCGCGGTGCAGGATAATGGGCTCCACGCCGGCCGGCACCTGGATCGAGCCGATGGGATAGCAGGCGTCGACGATGTTGGACGGATCCGCGCCCGCGCCGAAGGGCTGCTCGCGCCCGCGAAAGCGCAACGCGCGGCCCTGCTTGTAGCGATAGCCGATACGGTCGGCCTCGGACGTGACGGTCCAGGCATCCTGATAGAACGTGGCGGCCGATTCCGGTTCCAGCCGATGGTCGTACAGCCCCGGCAATACGCGCAGCGTCTGCGTCTTGGGACAGTGCGCCGCCAGGTCCAGGGGCAATTCGCGCCCGGCCCGCGCGCGCGGCGAGGGTTGGCCAATGGCCAGCTTGTCGCCGGCCTTGAGTCGGCGGCCCTCATGTCCGCCAATGGCGCCCAGCGTATAGGTCGAGCGGCTGCCCAGCACCACCGGCACGTCGATGCCGCCGGCCACGGCCAGGCAGGCGCGCGCGCCCGCCGAGACGAACTCGAACGACAGGCGGCTGCCGGCGGGCACGGCCAGCGCCGTGTTGCAGGGCATGGGCTTGCCATCGATCTTCGGCGCCATGGTGGCGCCGGTCACGGCGATCAGCGCGGCGCGGTGGAACAGCAGTTCCGGGCCCAGCAGCGTGCATTCCAGCACCGCCGCGTCCTCGGCATTGCCCACCAGCAGGTTGGCCGCCGCCAGCGCATACTGGTCCAGCGCGCCGGACGGCGGAATGCCCAGGTGGTAGTAGCCCTGGCGGCCCTTGTCCTGCACCGAGGTGGCCAGTCCGGGCTTGAGGACTTCGATGTGGAAAGCGTCAGCCATGTAGCGTCTCCAGCAGGCGGGCGTTGCACGATTGCGGCGCTCGCAGGAATTCCGCGAGCGAGAAGGACACCGGACGGATGCGCAGCGCGAAACTGCCGTCCTCGACCTGGGCCTCGGCCCGGTCGTATTCCTCGCGGTTGATGGGCTTGAACTTGACGATGTCGCCGGGCCGGAAGAACACCATCGAATCGCGCAGATGCGCCAGGCGCTGGCTGGGCTCGAAGATCGGCGCGGGCGTCACGCCGAACATCTGATAGCCGCCGGCGCCGCGCACGGAATAGATGCAGCCGAAGCAACCGCCATGTCCCACTGTGTGCTTGGGCGTGTCGGTGCGAGGCCGCAGGTACTTCGGCACCTGCAGCTGGCGCTCGCGCTCGACCATCTGGAACATGAAGGGCAGGCCGGCCACGAAACCCACCATGGAAACGAACCAGGGCGAGCCGGCATGCGCGTCGATGAAGGCCTGCACCGACGCAAAGCCGTTGATGCGCGCGGCGTATTCCAGGTCGGTGGATGCCGGGTCCTGGTGCCGCTCGCGAAAGCGCATCAGTGTCTCGTGCGTCCAGGGATCGTTGTAGTAGACCGGGACTTCGATGATGCGCGTGTCCAGGCTGAGGTTGGCCGTGTCGATGCCGTCCTCCAGCTCGCGCAGCAGGGCCAGCAGCGCGTCGGGCGCGATGCGGTCGGGGTCGTAGCGCACCTGATAGGACGCGTTGGCCGGGCAGATCTCAGTCACGCCGTCGACCGCGCGCTCGCGCAGCGCGCGGGCGATGGCCATGCCCTTGAAGAAGGATTCCAGCGACATGTCCTCGCTGATCTCGGCGAAGATGAATTCGTCGCCGCCATGGGTGTAGCGCACGCTCATCGCTGCTCCTCCCGATCCGCCCGCATCCAGGCTTCCAGCCAGTTCGTGTGGTAGTTGCCCGCCGCCACCTCGGGATCCTGCGCCAGCGCGCGGTGCAGCGCCAGCGTGGAATGCACGCCGTCCAGCTCGACCTCGTCCAGCGCCCGCGACAGCCGCGACAACGCCGCGCCACGGTCTTCGTCCCAGACGATGAGCTTGGCCAGCAGCGAATCGTAGTAGGGCGAAACGGTGCAGCCCGGATACAGCATGGAATCCACGCGCACGCCCGGTCCGCCCGGCCAGCGCAGCTGATCGACGCGCCCCGGGCTAGGCGCGAAATTGCGCTGCGGGTCTTCCGCGTTCAGCCGGCATTCGATGGCCGCGCCGCGCAGCTGGATATCCTGCTGGCGCCAGCGCAGCGACTCGCCATCGGCGATGCGCAGCATCTCGCGCACCAGGTCCACGCCGGTCACGGCCTCGGTGATGGGATGCTCTACCTGGATGCGCGTGTTCATCTCGATGAAATAGAAATCCTGCGCGCCACGGCTGTCGTCGTACAGGAACTCCAGCGTGCCGGCGCCGCGATAGCCCACCGAGCGCGCCAGCTGCGCGGCCGATTCGCACAGGCGCTGGCGCGTGGCGGCGTCCAGCGCGGGCGAGGGCGCTTCCTCGAACACCTTCTGGCGACGCCGCTGCAACGAGCATTCGCGTTCATACAGATGGATGGCGTTCTTGCCGTCTCCCAGCACCTGCACTTCGATGTGCCGCGCGCGCGGCAGATAGCGTTCCAGGTAGACGCCGCCATAGCCGAACGCCGCCTGCGCCTCGGCCTGGGCCTGCGGCATCTGCGCGCGCAGTTCGCCCTCGTCCTGCACCACGCGGATGCCGCGCCCGCCGCCGCCGGCAGCGGCCTTGATCATCAGCGGATAGCCCATGCCCGCGGCATGCGTCAGCGCTTCATCGAGCGAGGACACCACGCCCGCGCTACCGGGCACGGTGGGCACGCCTGCGGCTTGAGCGCAGGCGCGCGCGGCGGCCTTGTCGCCCATTTTCCGTATGGTGTCCGCATCCGGGCCGACAAAGATCAGGCCCGCGTCGCTGACCGCCTGAGCGAAGGCGGCGTTCTCGGACAGG
The DNA here is from genome assembly GCF_018195695.1 of Achromobacter sp. Marseille-Q0513. NCBI lineage: Bacteria > Pseudomonadati > Pseudomonadota > Betaproteobacteria > Burkholderiales > Alcaligenaceae > Achromobacter > Achromobacter sp. Marseille-Q0513. The sequence continues at coordinate 40,256 of NZ_JAGTJY010000012.1, forward strand.
AAGCCGTAGCCGGGATGCACGGCCTGCGCGCCGGTTTCGCGCGCGGCCTTCAACACGGCGTCCACGTTCAGGTAGCTGCGCGTGGCATGGGCCGGGCCGATGTGCACGGCCTCGTCCGCCATGCGCGTGGCCAGCGCGTCGCGGTCGGCGTCGCTGTAGACCGCCACGCTGCGCATGCCGAGTTCGCGGGCGGCGCGAATCACGCGCAAGGCGATTTCGCCACGGTTGGCCACCAGCAACTTGTGGATGCGGCGCGGGCGATAGGAAGTGTCGATCACGGACATGAAACGCTTACTCCTTGATGCGCAGCAGCGGCTGGCCAATATCCACCGGGTCGCCATCTTCAGCCAGGAAGGCCTCGACCACGCCGGCGACCGGTGTTTCCACCTGGTTGAACTGCTTCATCACCTCGACGATGCCGATCACATCGCCCGCCGCGACCGTCGCGCCAGGCTCGACGAAAGGCGGCGCGTCGGGGCTGGGCCGGCGATAGAACGTGCCGGGCAAGGGGCTGGGGATTTCCTGTGACGACATGGTTTTCTCCTTGGAATATTCGTATGGGCTGCGAGCGCGCCGACAGCGCGTGAATGCACGGGAGCGCCTGGGTTCAAGGCCCGGTGACGCTGGGCGGCGCGACATGGATGCCGGCCTCGTCCAGCGCCGCGCGCGTGGCGCGCACCAGCGCCAGCGCGCCCGGCGTGTCGCTGTGGATGCACACGGAATCGAAGTCGATGGCAATGTCCTGGCCGTCAACGGTGCGGACCTTGCCGTCGACGCAGGCGCGCAGCACCTTGGCGGCGACCTTGTCCGGGTCCAGCGGCTGCGGGCGGCGGGTGAAGACGATGGAGCCGCTGGCGTCGTAGTCGCGGTCGGCATAGAACTCACGCACGACGGGCTGATTCAATTCGCGCGCGATGCGGCAGGTCACCGAGTTTTCCATGCAGTACAGAGCCAGCGTCGGCTCCAGTTCGCGCAGCGTCTCGACCAGCCGGCGCGACAGCGCCTCGTCGCGCGCGGCCAGCATGTACAGCGCGCCATGCGGTTTCACATGCTGCAGGCGCAGCCCATGCAGGCGGGCGAATTCGCGCAGCGCCCCCAGCTGGTAGACGATGTCGTGGACCAGGGTATCGGCGCTTTCGCGCAGGTCGCGGCGGCCGAAGCCGACCAGGTCGCGAAAGCCGGGATGGGCGCCAATGCATACGCCATGCTCGCGCGCCAGCAACACGGTGCGGTTCATGATGTTGGGATCGCCGGCGTGAAAGCCGGTGGCGATATTGGCCGAGCTGATCAGCGGCATGATGGCGTCGTCCACGCCGTCTCCGATGGTCCATGGGCCGAATCCTTCGCCCATGTCGGAATTCAGGTCGATGCTCCGCTTGCGCATTGTGGAATGTCTCCGTCTTGTTGCGGGCCGCGTGTGGCGCGGCGCTTGACGTGAACAGTAGCCAAGGCGGACGGGGATAAAAAGTTCTTTTTATTGATCGTTCAGTATCTGAAATTCAGATACGACGCAGTTGCGACGAAGCGTATCAATTTGGCCTTTCCCTATGAAAACCAAGGGAAATCCCTAGATTTTGGTTTCTGGCTCCAGCCAGGATTAATAGATATTCTGCGTTCTGGATATCGATTAATCAGATAGCACCCTCCATGTCGATCACGCTGCGCCAGCTCAAGTACTTCGTCGCCGCGGCCGAACTGGGCCAGATTTCGCAAGCGGCGATCCAGCTGGCGATCTCCCAGTCCGCCGTCACCAGCGCCATCCGCGAGCTGGAGGAAACCGTGGGCGCGGCGCTGTTCGAACGCAGCGCCCACGGCGTGACGCTGACGCATAGCGGCCGAGGCTTTCTCAACCACGCCTACAACATCCTGTCCTCGGTCGACGAGGCGTTGCGCATGCCGAGCGCGGCCGAGGACGTGTCGGGCCGCCTGCTATTGGCCGCGTCCTATACCGTCATCGGCTATTTCCTGCCGTATCACCTGCAGCGGCTGTCGCAGCTGTATCCGCGGCTGGACATTCAGCTGCACGAGCTGAACCGCAGCGCGATCGAGGAAGGCTTGATCGCCAACCGCTACGACATGGCGGTGCTGCTGACGTCCAACGTGGCCAACCCGGACCTGGCGGTCGAGCATTTCTTCGGTTCGCCCCGGCGGTTATGGCTGCCGGCCCGGCATCCCTTGCTGGAACGCGATACCGTCACGCTGGAAGACGTGGCGCGCGAGCCCTTCATCATGCTGACGGTGGACGAGGCAGCCTATACGGCGCTGCGCTACTGGAACGAAACGCCATTCAAGCCGGACGTGCGGCTGCGCACCTCGTCCGTCGAAGCAGTGCGCAGCATGGTGGCCAACGGCAGCGGCGTGGCGGTGCTGTCGGACATGGTCTACCGGCCCTGGTCGCTGGAAGGGCGGCGCATCGAAACGATCCAGCTCAAGGACCCGATTCCGCCGATGAACGTGGGACTGGCCTGGCGCAAGGGCGCGGAGATATCGCCCGCGATGCGGGCGGTGCGCGAGTATTTCCGGCATGCCTATACGGCGCAACGGGTAGGCCAGGCTTGATTATGAGCAATAGCTCATATTAAGAGAACAAGCCACTCAGGAAGAACGGCCACTCCCATCCCGCCCTCCGCCGAATCTTTCACGCGCCAACCGGTTGCTCGCCAGCGACTTCGCGTACACGGACGCCGGCCGTATCCGCTGCGCCAGGGCATACCCCGTGATGCAGGCCAGCATCAGCGGCAGCATCACCTCATAGCTCAGCGTCATCTCGAAGATCATCAGGATGGACATCAGCGGCGCATAGGTCGTGGCGGCCAGCATCGCCCCCATGCCGACCACGGCATAACTGGCGGGCGTGGACACCGCGCCCGGCGGCAGCAGGGCCTGCAAGCCCATGCCATAGAGCGAACCCAGCGCCGCGCCGACGAACAGGGTAGGCGTGAACACGCCGCCGACCGCGCCCGAACCGGCGCTGGCCGCCGTGGCGATGATCTTCAACAGCAGAATGGCGGCGACCGCCGACCAGGCCCATTGCGTATGCAGCATGCTGTTGACCACGCTGTAGCCATTGCCCCAGACCTCGGGCTTGTACAGCGACAACGCGCCGACGATCAGGCCGCCCAGCGCCATGCGGGTCCACAACGGCGCGGGCAGGCGGCCAAAGCCGGCGCGCGACAGGTCGAGCAGGCGCAGGAACTGCGGCGCCAGCAGGCCGGCCAACAGGCCCAGTCCCAGATAGCTGGCCACTTCCCAGCCGGACACGAAGTCGAAGGGCGGCATGTGGAACACCGCGTCGTAGTGCAGGATCTGCCGCGTCACGATATTGGCCACGACCGAGGCCACCACCAGCGGCACCAGCGTGGCAGAGGAAATCACGCCATAGACGATCTCGGAAATGAACAGGGCGCCGGCGATGGGCGCGTTGTAGGCGGCGGTGATGCCGGCCGTCGCGCCGCAAGCCACCAGCAGGCGCAATTGCCGTGGCGGCAGGACCAGAAAGCGGCCGCTCAATGAGGACAGCATCGCCGCCAGCTGCACCATAGGCCCTTCGCGCCCGATGGAAGCGCCGGATCCGATGGAAAACAGCGAGGACACACTGCGCGCCAAGGTCTGGCGAAAGCCGATAACGCCGCGCCCGACGGCGATGGCTTCCATGTAGTCGGCCGCGCCGCGCCTGGGCAGCCAGCGCGAGGCCAGCTGCAGGACCAGGCCGGCCAGCGCGCCGCCGGCCGCCGGCAACAGCAGCCGCTGCCAGGACTCCAGGCCGCGTGCCAGATAGACCATGCCATGCGGCGTGTCCTCTCCGCCCAGCACCACCTGTATCCAGGAAAGCAGCTCGCGGAACACCACGGTGGCCAGCGCGCCCAGCAGTCCCATCAAGGCGGCTGTGAACAAGGTGTAGGGCAGGTTTTCGGCCACCAATTGGCCGCGCAACGCGCCGGCCCAGCGGAATTTTCCGATTCGAATTTCTTTTGCCATGGCCGGAATTCTACGGCGGACGCTGCTCACTTTTTGTTCAGCGGACCGTCAACCGAGCGCGCGCATGGGGCCTGGAATGCCTGCCCGCGAACGCGCCTCACAGGGCTTTCTGGAGGCTCCCAGGGGGTGAAAAACAGGATGGGCAAAGCGGGTTTTTCAGGGGTAAAAATGGCGATCCGGAGCCTGTCCGGCAAGAATCAGCCTGTGGATAACTACTGGGGCGCGTTGTTGTGCACATGTTGTGGAGGCAAGTTGAACAAGCGGGGGTTTTGGCGGGGTCGCCAAATCTTGTCCAACTTCGACTTTTTTCCCACACAGAGTTCTTGCACAGCCAAAAACCGTCCTAAAGCTATGAAAAAAAACAGGTTTTCAAGGTTAAGGTAGTTATCCACAGGCCTTATTAATCATTAGTCTTTATATAAAGAGAACTACAGGGAAAAGACAAACATGCTCTCTTTCACCTCCCAGCCACTCCCCCCCGGACTTCGTCCATGCGCATCCTTCTGATAGAAGACGAAGCTGAACTTGCCCGCTGGTTGGCACGCAGCCTGGCCCGTCACGCGGGTTTCGTTGTGGAATGGGCAGATGACGGGCTGGTTGCCGAACGGCGTTTGGCAATGGAAGAATTCGACGCGGTCGTGCTCGACCTGGGATTGCCGGGCATGGATGGCCATTCCTTGCTGGCCAGGATGCGCGCGCGCGACGATCGAACGCCGGTGCTGGTCCTCACTGCGCGCGACTCACTCGCCGAAAAAATCGGCACGCTGCATGAAGGCGCCGATGATTTCCTGCCAAAACCCTTTGTTGTGGAAGAGTTGGAGGCGCGTTTGATCGCGCTGATCCGGCGCAGCCGAGGACGCGAACGTCCGCGGCACATCCTGGGAAACCTGGTTTTCGATACCGCTACGCAAAAATTCACGGTCCACGGACAGCCCCTGCAGTTATCCCCACGTGAACACGCGGTGCTGCGCACGCTGATCCAGAAAAGCGGCGAACCGATCAACAAGCAGCAGATCCTGGACCGGATCCTGACCGACGATGCGGACATCAACCTGGAAGCGATCGAAGTGCTGGTCCACCGCTTGCGCAAGAAATTGGCGGATACCGGTGTGCAGATCGTGACCATGCGCGGCATGGGCTACTGCCTGGAGAACGCTGTTGACAACCCGTAGTACGGAAAAAATCGACGCGAAAAACAGCCTGCCGGCACAGGGCAGGCGCCCCCGGACGCTGAAAACGCAGTTGCTCTGGTGGCTGATTCCGACGCTGGTCCTGGTGATGATCGGCGCGCTGTGGCTGTCGAACCACCAGCTGCGCAACCAGGTCGACACGGCCTATGACCGTTCGCTCGCCGGAGCGCTGCGCGCCATCGACCACAACATATCCACAGCCAGCGGTGGATTAGCCATGGAGCAGCCGTACCTGATGCTGGAATTCTTCGAGCTGACGGCCAATGGCAGCGTGTTCTACCGGGTGGCCACCGAGGACGGGCTGGCCGAGATCGGTCATCCGGACCTGCCCATGCCCGACCGGCCGCTGGAATCCGGCGAGGCGCAGTTTTTCTATGCCGACTACCTGGGCACGCCGGTGCGCGTCGCGGCGCTGGCCCGTCCGATGGATCCGCCGCTGTACGCGAATAAAGGGGGACGTATAATCGTGCAGGTCGCGGAAGGGCTGGGCACCCGCCAGGAATTCCTGCACCGGGTGCTGTTGCGCTCGGTGGAACGCGACCTGGCGGTGATCGTCATCAGCGTCCTGGTGGTCATCCTGGGGGTTTTCATGGCCCTGAGGCCCCTGGAACGACTGCGTCAGGATGTGGAAAGGCGTTCCTCGGACGATTTAAGCCCCGTAGACGCATCGGACATGCCAGGTGAGGTCCTACCCCTGGTCAGCGCCATAAACCTCCACATGGCCCGTTTTGCGGCTCAGGCGAGGGTGCAAAGCCAGTTCCTGGACGACGCCTCGCACCAACTGCGCACGCCTTTGTCGGTTTTGCGGACCCAGACTGCCTATGCCTTGCGCGAAACAGACCCCCAGGAGGTCCGTACAGCCCTTCTGGCGATGCAGGAGGGCTTGGACAGGGCCGTGCGTACCACCAACCAGATGCTGGCCCTGGCGCGCGCCAAAGACGCCTCCCTGGCCGAAGGCGGGTTCGTGCCCGAGCCGGTGGACCTGGCCGAGACGGCGGACGCCGTCATACGCGCCCTGCTGCCGGCGGCCCGTACCCGCCAGCTGGACGTGGGCATGGATGCGCCGCCCGGACCGGTCAAGGTGCCGGCGGCCGACTGGCTGTTGCGGGAGGCGGTCAGCAATCTGGTGGACAACGCCATCCGCTACAGCCCGCAGGGCGGGGACCTGACGGTCCGGGTGCAAGTCGGGGACGGGACGGCAAGGCTGGTGGTGGAAGACAGCGGCCCGGGCATGTCGGCCGAGGACATCGCCCGCGCCTGCGTGCGTTTCCGCCGGGGAGCGGCGGGCAAGAACAAGCCGGGCGCCGGCCTGGGCCTGGCCATCGTCGGCACCATCGCCGAGATCCTGGGCGCGAAGCTGGTCCTGGAGAACCGGGCGCCGCAGCCCGGCTTGCGCGCGGCGCTGGTGTTTACCCTGGAAAACACCGCGGATGCTGCAATGCATCACGAAAATCACAGAATTTGAAAGGTGTTGGAAAGGTTCCGTTTTGTACGGTTGCGTCCGCGGGGCCAACAGAGCCTCGCCCGGGACGGCCGGCCGGCAAGGCGGGCATCGAACCCAGACCCATAAATTTTGGAGACGCAACAATGCAGACGAGCTTGAAGCTGCGCCTGGCCGCCGCCACGGCGCTGGGCGCCCTGACCCTGTCGCTGGGCGCCGCCCAGGCCGCCGCCGAACCCCGCCGTCCGGAGTGCATCGCCCCCGCCCAGCCCGGCGGCGGCTTCGACCTGACCTGCCGCCTGGCCACCGAGGGCCTGAAGCAGAGCGGGGCGCTCAAGACCGCCATGCGCATCGTCTACATGCCGGGCGGCATCGGCGCCGTGGCCTACAACAACATCGTGGCCCAGCATCCGAACGAGCCGGGCACCATCGTGGCCTTTTCCGGCGGTTCGCTGCTCAACCTGGCGCAGGGCAAGTTCGGCAAGTACAACGTCGACAACGTGCGCTGGCTGGCCGGCATCGGCACCGACTACGGCGTGGCCGTGGTGCGCAACGATTCGCCGTACACCGACCTGAAGGGCCTGATGGAGGCCTTCAAGCAGGATCCGACCAAGATCGTGCTGGGCGCCGGCGGCACCGTCGGCAGCCAGGACTGGATGAAGGCCGCGCTGACCGCCAAGGCGGCGGGCGTGGACTTCAAGAAGATGCGCTTCGTGGCCTTCGAAGGCGGCGGCGAGGCCGTGACCGCGTTGCGCGGCGGCCATATCCAGGCCTACATGGGCGACGCGGCCGAAGCCTTCACCATGCTCGAGGGCGGCGCCCCCATCCGCGTGCTGGCCGTGTTCAACGACCAGCGCCTGCCGGGCAAGCTGAACACCGTGCCCACCGCGCGCGAGCAGGGCTATGACATCGTCTGGCCCATCATCCGCGGCTTCTACGTGGGTCCGAAGGTATCCGACAGCGACTATGAGTTCTGGGTCCAGGCGTTCAACAAGGCCACGGGCACGCCGGAATTCGCCAAGCTGCGCGAACAGCAGGGCCTGTTTCCCTTCAGCAAGACCGGCGCCGAGCTGGACGCCTACGTGAAGCAGCAGGTGAAGCAGTACGGCGAACTGGCCGAGAGCTTCGGCCTGGTCAAGAAGTGACCTGGGCCGCCGGCCTTCATTCCAACCCGAACGCTGCGTTGCAGCCCGCCCGCGGTTCATCCGCGGGCGGCGGGGCGAGGCTACGCCGCGTTCCGGCCATTACGGAAAGACATCACCATGAACGATCGAACCCTGGGCATCGCGGCGCTTGCGCTGGCGGCCTTCATGACCTGGGCGGGATGGGACATCGAGGCGCCGTTCGCCTACGAGCCCGTCGGCCCGCGCGCCTTTCCGCTGCTGCTGGCGCTGATCATCGGCCTGTGCGGCCTGCGGCTGGCCATCAAGGGCGGTAATCCGGTGGAGGCCAACGCGCCCGGCGCCAACGGGCGCATCGCGCTGATGGTGCTGTTCTGCGTGGGCTATGCCTTCCTGTTCCAGTGGCTGGGCTTCGTCGTCGCCACCGCGTTGATGACGGTGGCGGTGGGCCGGCTGTTCGGCGGCGGGTGGGGCAAGTGCGCCATTGGCGGCGTGGTCATGAGCGTCTTCTTTTTCGTGCTGTTCGACAAGGTGCTGGACGTGGTCCTGCCCGGCGGACTGCTGGAGAACCTGATATGAGCGGCATCCTTGATCATCTTTCCATCGGCTTTGGCGTCGCGTTCTCGCTGACCAACCTGCTGGTCGCGGCCATCGGCTCGTTCTTCGGCACGCTGGTGGGCGTGTTGCCGGGACTGGGCCCGATCAACGGCGTGGCGATGCTGATTCCCATCGCCTTTGCCATGAACCTGCCGCCCGAAACGGCGCTGATCCTGCTGGCGGCCGTATACGTGGGCGCCGAGTACGGCGGCCGCATCACATCCATCCTGCTGAACGTGCCGGGCGAAGCCAGCGCCATCATGACCACGCTGGACGGCTATCCGCTGGCGCGCCAGGGCCTGGCCAACGTGGCGCTGTCGCTGTCGGCCTGGTCGGCGTTCTTTGGCGCCATCGTGTCGGTGGTGGGCATCATCCTGCTCGCGCCGCTGCTGGCCAAATGGGCGCTGGCCTTCGGTCCCGCCGAGTATTTCGTGTTGATGATCTTCGCGTTCTGCTGCCTGACCAGCCTGCTGGGCAAGCAACCCGTCAAGGGCGTGCTGGCGGCGATGATCGGCCTGTCGATCTCGGTGGTGGGCGTGGACGCGAACTCGGGCGTATACCGCTATACCTTCGACCTGGTGCACCTGTCCGACGGCATCGAGTTCGTGGTGGTGGTGATCGCCCTGTTCGCGGTCAGCGAGATGCTGGAAATGCTGGAGAAGGTCGTGGCCGGCCATAGCGTCGAGGTCAAGCCCAGCGGCCGCAAGCTGTTCAACCTGAAGGAGCTGGCGTTCACCTGGTGGAGCGTGGTGCGCAGCGCCTTCGTCGGCTTCGGCGTCGGGGTGTTGCCGGGAGCGGGCGCCAGCGTGGCCGCGGCCGTGGCCTATTCGCAGGAAAAGCGCATCATCGAGGCCAAGGATCCGGACGCCAAGTTCGGCAAGGGCGACATGCGCGGCCTGGTCGCGCCCGAGGCGGCGGCCACGGCCTCGGCGGTGGGTTCCTTCGTGCCGATGCTGACGCTGGGCGTGCCGGGCTCGGGCACGACGGCGGTGATGATGGGGGCGCTGACGCTCTACAACATCACGCCGGGGCCCGTACTGTTCGATTCCAAGCCGGAGCTGGTCTGGGGCCTGATCGCCTCGCTGTTCGTGGCCAACGTGCTGCTGTTCATCATGAACGTGCCGATGGTGCGGCTGTTCTCCAAGGTGCTGTCGGTGCCGGGTTGGCTGATGGTGCCGGGCATTCTGTGCATCAGCTACATCGGCGTGTATGCGATCAACGCGGGCACGTTCGACCTGCTGCTGGTGGCCGGCATCGGCACGCTGGGTTATTTCCTGCGCAAGTTCGGCCTGCCGATGGCGCCGCTGGTGCTGGGCGTGGTGCTGGGCAACATGATGGAACAGAACCTGCGGCGCGCCTTGTCCATCACCGACGGCAACGTGTCGGTGCTGTTCAACAGCCCGGTGGCCATAACGTTGTGGGTGGCCGCCGGCGCCGTGGTCGTGGTGCCGCAACTCATGCGCCGCCTGCGCACGCAGAAGAAGGTTGCCGCCGGGCCGGCATGACCGGACGCCCCGGCGGGCCGCGGGCCGGCAGGCGCGGCACCGTGGGGCGCCTCTGCCGGTTCTTGCACAGGGCGCCTTGCGGCGCCCTTTTTTTACGCGCGAATTCTCGAAGGGTTTGTGTTCGACAGACCAATAGCGAGTATTTGCTCGTATTGATGAAAATGAAAAGAGCGCGCCGTGTGGCGCGCTCTTTCTGGTTGCTGCGGCGCTTGGACTATACCGAAGCAAGCCGCTCCAGCGCGGCATCCAGCGTCGCGTCCTTCTTGGCGAAGCAGAAGCGCACGATGCGGTGATTGGATTCCGGCGCGTCGGGTTGGCGGTAGAAGGCCGAAACGGGAATCACGGTGACGCCGTGGTTCACGGTCAGGTCGCGCGCGAAGTCGGCTTCAGCCTGCTTGGAGATATCGCTGTAGTCGGCCAGCAGGAAGAACGTGCCGGGGCTGGGCAGGGGGTGGAAGCGCGTCTTGGCCAGGCCTTCGGAAAGGCGGTCGCGCTTGGCCTGGTAGAAGGCCGGCAGGTCCAGGTAGGGCTTGGGATCGCGCATGAATTCGGCCAGCGCGTACTGCATGGGCGAAGGCACGGTGAACACCATGAACTGGTGCACCTTGCGCAGCTCGGCGCTGAGCTGGCGCGGCGCGCAGCAGTAGCCGATCTTCCAGCCGGTGGTGTGATAGGTCTTGCCGAAGGAAGAGATGACGAAGGCATGCTCGGCCAGCAGCGGACGGCGCGCGACGCTGGCATGAGGCTTGCCGTCGAACACGATATGTTCGTAGACCTCGTCCGACAGCAGCAGCACGCCGGTGTCGCGCACGATGGCTTCCAGCGCGTCCAGGTCGCTGTCGTCGAGCACGGCGCCGGTGGGGTTGTGCGGGAAGTTCAGCATCAGCAGGCGCGTCTTGGACGTGATGGCGTCGCGTACGCGCTGCCAGTCGATGCGGTAGTAGGGATCGTCGGCCGTGGGCGCGCGCAGCGGCACGGGCACGGCGGTGCCGCCGGCCAGGCGGATGGCGGGCAGGTAGGAGTCGTAGCAGGGCTCGATGACGACGACCTCGTCGCCGCTGCCGACGGCGGCCAGCACGGTGGCCATCAGCGCCTCGGTGGCGCCGCTGGTGACGGTGATCTCGGTCTCGGGATCGTAGGCGTGGCCGTACAGTTCGCGCGCCTTGGCGGCGATGGCTTCGCGCAGCGGCGCGACGCCGGGCATGTAGGGGTATTGGTTGTGGCCGTCGGCCATGGCCTTGGATACCAACGCGCACAGCGCCGGGTCGGGATCGAAATCGGGAAAGCCCTGGCCGAGGTTGATGGCCTTGTGCTCGATGGCCAGCCGGCTCATCACGGTGAAGATGGTGGTGCCGACGTCGGGCAGTTTGGATCGGATCATGGTTGGCGCAAGAGTGGACGCGAGAACGCGATGAGAGTTTTCGTAAGTATCCCACTAACTCATAATCTGTTTTTCTCATGAGCATATGCGTGGACAGGATGGCGGGCAGCAACGCGGGATGGCGGGTGGTGGCAGGTTTGCTGATTGCGTTGGCGGGCGCGCTGGCGGCGGTATGGGCGCACATGCCCTTGCCGTGGATGCTGGGCGCCTTGCTGGTCACGGCGGCCACGCGCATAGGCGGCTTGGGGACGGTGTGTCCGCGCCCGGCGCGCAACGCCGGACAGTGGGTCATCGGCACGTCGCTGGGCCTGTACTTCACGCCGCAGGTGGTCGGCCATATCGGCAGCAATGCCGGACCGATCATCGCGGGCATGTTGTTCGCGCTGGGGCTGTCCTTCATCGGCACCGCGATCCTGCGCCGCTATACGGACGTGGATTTCAAGACGGCATGGTTCTCGTCGGCGATCGGCGGCGCCAGCGAGATGGCGAACCTGGCCGAGCGCCATGGCGCGCGCATCGATCGTGTGGCCACGGCGCACAGCGTACGCGTGCTGCTGGTGGTGGTGATGGTGCCCTTCCTGTTCCAGTGGTGGGGCGTGGCGGGGCTGGATCCGACCGTGCCTGGGCCGCGCGTGCTGCATTGGCCTGGGCTGGCGGCGCTGGTGGCCTTGACCTGCATGGGCGGGTTGTTGTTCATGAGGCTGCGGCTACCCAATCCCTGGGTGCTGGGATCGATGTCGGTGGCGATGGCGCTGACGCTGTCCGGCGTCGAGTTGTCGGCGCTGCCGGACTATGTGCCGAAGATCGGGCAGCTGTTCATCGGCTGGTCCCTGGGGGACCGCTATCGCCCCGATTTCTTTCGCGCCGCGCCACGTTTCATCGCGGCCGTGGCGGTGTTCACGGTAATCGCATTGGCGATGGCGTTCGGACTGGGCGCATTGCTGTCGCTATGGTCGGCCGCGCCGGTGCCCACGCTGATACTGGGTACGACGCCGGGCGGCATCGCCGAGATGGCGATCACGGCAAAGGTGCTGCAGCTGGGGGTTCCGGTGGTAACGGCGTTCCACGTGACACGCATGGTGTTCGTGGTGCTGGTGACCGGACCAATGTACAAATTCCTGGCGCGCAGGCAGCGTGATTCCGCATAACGGTATTACCCGAACACGTCCGACGAGTCTGAAAAATGCGACATTCGGGTAAACAACTATATGACTCTGTAATGTGTGATGAGTATGCTGATTCTGCAGTTGATTCAAGCAGCGCGCGATCGCGTTCTGTCGTCTTTTGACGAACGTGAACGCAGCAGCAACGCAGGTATCCCTACCGGTCGTTCAGTTGTCACGGCGTCCTTGATTCATTGCAATCTCGTTAATTACAGGACGCTAGGAAAATGGCTCAGAAGGGCAAAGTCAAGTGGTTCAATGCTGACAAGGGTTACGGCTTCATCACGCCGGACGCCGGCGGCACCGATGTTTTCGCACACTTTTCCGCCATCCAAGGCCGCGGTTACCGTAGCCTGAACGAAGGTCAGGAAGTCGAATTCGAAGTCAAGGATGGTCCGAAAGGACCTCAAGCGGCCGAAATTCGCCCGCTCTAAATCGGGAAATCCCAATTTCCCGTCTGCCAGGTTGAATCCTGGCTACAACGCCCCAAGACCTTACGGTCTGGGGCGTTGTTTCATTTGGGCCTGTCCTTATCGGTGTTGATCCCGCGCTAGCGGCATTTTCGGACTTGCCGACGATGATGTTAGTGAATACTAACTTAATGTAAATCCTCTGGATAAGTCTGTGGATAATTTTCTCGGACTGGTCTTGGTTTTGTGCGCAATCTTGGATCAATAGATGTCCGTCAGCGTGGTTTTGCACAGTTTTTTGCGGTGGCTTGAATGACCTGTCTGCCGGGCCTGCGTTTCCCATGAAACCTGGCATATCGCTTTCCACGCAGGGGGATACCTGCTTTTTCCCTAGGAAATTCGGGCTCTTACCTGTTATCCGAGGCCTCAGCTGGGTGTGAGCAGCAATAAGGCGGAGGCGACCAGGCCGTCCATATGCGCGGTTTTTGGCGGTCCGGCGCATGGTTGTTCACAAAGATATCCCCATCTTGGTTATGCACAGAATTCCCCGTAGTTTGCACAAAAACGGGGTATCCGGTCTGTGGATAGAAATGGGGATATCGGCCGGCGGCCGGTGAATTATTCCGGTTTGCGTGAACGTCTGAGTGAGGGGAATTACAAGGCGCCGCGAACAATAAATAGAAGTCGGCGGGCCGTGGTCGGAACGATCCGTGGGGATTGCTGCTTGAAAAAATGAATCAGGAACGGCCCATGGATTTGTCCACAGCGTTTTCCCGTGGATCAGCCAAAAGGATGAGGGCGGCCATATCCAGGGCTGCGCAATGAAAATCGCGCGGCGGGTGTTCGAGTATGGGATCGGGATGTGGCAGCAAGATGTCTGGCGCGCGATAACAACTTTGTGGAAAAGTCGTAGAACAGCCTGACGTGAGAGCAGGGCGGTTGGACAGGGAATTTACTCGCTAGTTCCCATGAGTCTGGACGAGGGGTTGTTCACAGAATTCAGCTTAGTGCAATCTTGCCTATCGCAACCATAGGCTGCTGCTTATCCACAATGTCCCGCCGCCGTGAGCTACCGCTGGGAATCAGCGTATCCATTGATTCAAAAGCCATTTTTCTGCCCAGGATCATCCGTGAAGGAATAGACAGCCTATTCGACGGGCTGTAGTGGATGATGCGTTGAACGTATCGTCCAAGGCCGAAGCTCGGGTTGTCCACTTTTTTGTCCACAGATCGGCTTGGCCTCGGGCGGGACGTTTCATGTGGATAAAGTGAAGTCAGATATTCAACGTTATTTTTGGTACTTCACTGCACTCACGTGCGTGTTGAAAAAAGAATCGTGCTGCTTCACATGAAAATGGGTACGGCTGTCGCTGATCTTCGGAAACATGCTGATGTTGTGGATAAAGCGTATCACGGTCATCGTGTCTATTCTGGCGGGCGATGTTGGAGTGAACGGATTCCGGACATTGGCAGATTCTTATGAATCGGGTGCGACATAGACAGCATGAATTCGAGGATCAGTTTGCTTAGTGCGATGGAGATGAAAGGGTGGCTCTGCGGCGTGGGAGGTCTTGCTTTCAGAAATGAGCCAATTGTTTTGGATAGGGGTAGGGTAGGGGTGGAAATCTGTGTTTTCCATGGAATGTTTCACGTGAAACGCGAATGCGGGTTGCCTGGTCGTGCTACGGATTCAATCGGAGATGCATAGAACGGATCATCGTGGTTTCGCGTGAAACATGACAGGCCTCGGCTCAATTGTCAGCAAAGTGATCTGGGTGGATGTTCCACGTGAAACACGGAACGGCAATCCAGCCCGCTGCATCGACTATCAGCTAGGTGCGATGTTTCACGTGAAACATGGATATCTACGTCATTCGATCCAGCCACTTGCCATGGGAGTCATGTTTCACGTGAAACATCAGCAAGAGGAATCCCCCCATTCGTAGAGAAGGGCTACGGCATATCCTTGGCTGATGTTGATGTAGGGTCTTGTCTATGTTTCACGTGAAACATTGAAATTGAGATGCGCGGAAAATTCCTAAATACTCTGAGAGTTAGCCCCGAGATACATCCATCGGAGACCAAGGCTTCGAGTTTGCCTGTCTAGGGGAGAGCGGGCACCCTTCAATCAATACCTGACCAAGGCATCAACTGTTCCACGTGAAACATAAGACTTGGGCAGATGCCGACATATTTACCCTCTACGGTTTGTCTCCACGTCGCGCTTTTCTCACACCAGACCAACGTGACAGACGAATCCAGGCACGGTAAAGCATGTTTCACGTGAAACATGCCCCCCCTGCCTCTATAATGAGCACCGAACGCTCTCTTATCTTCTCCCCCCATCATGGATTACCCCCGCGAATTCGATGTCATCGTTGTCGGTGGCGGTCACGCCGGCACCGAGGCGGCGCTGGCGGCTGCGCGCACTGGCGCACAGACGCTGCTGCTGACCCACAACATCGAGACCCTAGGCCAAATGTCTTGCAATCCCTCCATCGGCGGGATCGGTAAGGGACATCTCGTCAAAGAGGTCGACGCGCTGGGCGGCGCCATGGCGTTGGCAACGGACGAGGCCGGCATTCAGTTCCGCATTCTGAACGGCTCCAAAGGGCCGGCAGTGCGTGCGACGCGAGCCCAAGCCGACCGTGTGCTGTACCGCAAGGCCATCCGCGGCCGCCTGGAAAATCAGCCTAATCTCTGGCTGTTCCAGCAGGCGGTCGAAGATCTGATGGTGGAGGGCGATCGCGTCGTGGGCGCCGTAACCCAGGTCGGCCTGAAGTTTCGCGCCAAGACGGTTGTCCTGACAGCTGGGACGTTCCTGAACGGACTGATCCACGTGGGTCTGCAGAACTATTCCGGCGGTCGTGCCGGAGATCCGCCGGCGATTTCCCTGGGCCAGCGCCTGAAAGAACTGAAGCTTCCGCAAGGCCGCCTCAAGACCGGAACGCCGCCCCGTATCGACGGCCGCACGATCAACTACTCGATCCTAGAAGAGCAGCCGGGTGATCTGGATCCGATTCCCGTGTTCTCGTACATGGGCAATGTGGCCATGCATCCTCGGCAGCTGCCCTGCTGGATCACGCACACCAATGCCCGCACGCACGACATCATCCGCGGCGGGCTGGATCGTTCACCGATGTATAGCGGCGTGATCGAAGGCGTGGGTCCGCGCTACTGTCCGTCGATCGAAGACAAGATTCATCGCTTCGCCGACAAGGAGTCGCACCAGGTATTCCTGGAGCCGGAAGGGCTGGACACGCATGAGGTCTATCCCAACGGCGTCTCCACCAGCCTGCCGTTCGACGTGCAGTTGGACCTGATCCATTCGCTGCCCGGCCTGGAGAACGCACATATCCTGCGTCCCGGCTATGCCATCGAATATGACTACTTTGATCCACGTGGATTGAAGAGCACGCTGGAAACCAAGGCGATCGAAGGCCTGTACTTCGCCGGCCAGATCAACGGCACCACGGGTTACGAAGAAGCCGCGGCCCAGGGCTTGCTGGCTGGCGTGAATGCCGCGCTCAAGTCGCTGGACCGCGAGCAATGGACGCCGCGTCGCGACGAAGCCTATCTGGGCGTGCTTGTCGACGATCTGGCCACGCGCGGCGTGACCGAACCCTATCGCATGTTCACCTCGCGCGCCGAGTACCGTCTCAGCCTGCGCGAAGACAATGCCGACCTGCGCCTGACCGAAATCGGTCGCCGCCTTGGCATCGTCGACGATGCGCGCTGGGATGCGTTCAATCGCAAGCGTGATGCGGTTGCCGCCGAAGTCGAGCGCTTGAAATCGTTCTGGGTCAATCCGCGCGTGTTGCCCGCCGAAGTCGCGGAACCGTTGCTGGGCAAGGCGATAGAACGTGAGTACTCACTAGCTGACTTGCTGAAACGGCCAAGCGTTTCCTATGAAGCGCTGATGGCCGCCCGCAACCTGGATGGTTCGCTGCTCGCCGGTCCCGGCGTGGTTGCCGACGAGGTGCTGGCCGAGCAGGTCGAGATCCAGGTGAAGTACGCCGGCTACATTGCTCGCCAGCAGGACGAAGTGCAGAAGCAGATCTCGCACGAGCTGCAGCCCATTCCCACCGATGTCGACTACGACGCCGTGACCAGCCTGTCGTTCGAAGTGCGCCAGAAGCTCAAGACGCACCGGCCCGAAACCATCGGCCAGGCGGCTCGCATTTCCGGCGTGACCCCGGCGGCGATCTCGCTGCTGATGATTCATCTCAAGCGCCTGCACTATGGCACGCGCAAGCTGAGCCGCGATGCCTCGTCCGAGGCGGGCCCCGAGGAGGCCGCGGCATGACGTCACAAGCGCAAGCGGCCGGCGCCGAAATGGCCGGCCGCTTGTCCCAGGCATGCGCGCAACTCGGCCTGCCGGTCGACGCGCAAGCTGTGGACAAGCTGCTCGGTTATCTGGCGCAGATGCAGCGCTGGAACCGCACCTACAACCTCACCGCCATCCGTGACCCGCAACAGATGCTCATCCAGCATCTGTTCGACAGCCTGTCCGTCGTGGCGCCGTTGAGCGCCGCACTGGGCGAGGCGCCTGCCAAGATCTATGACGTGGGTTCGGGCGGCGGCCTGCCCGGCGTGGTGCTGGTCATCATGCGGCCGCATTGGTCCGTGACCTGCATCGACGCCGTCGAAAAGAAAACCGCATTTGTGCGCCAGATGAGCGGCGCGCTGGCCTTGCCCAATCTGCAGGCCCGCCATGCCCGCATCGAAACGCTGGAGCCCGGCGAGTGCAATATTGTGACGTCGCGCGCCTTCGCATCCCTGGATGATTTTGCCGAACTCGCGGGTCGCCATGTGCGCAAGGATGGTACCCTCGTTGCGATGAAGGGCAAGGTCCCCGACGATGAAATTCAGGCGTTGCACGCGCGCGGGACATGGCAAGTCGACCACATACAGCCGCTCCATGTGCCGGAGCTGCAAGCAGAACGCTGCCTGATCTGGATGCGCCGCAGTCAAGGAACCCTATGAACAACATTCCCCCCAGCGAAACCGCCCGCGTTTTCTGCATTGCCAACCAGAAGGGCGGTGTGGGCAAGACGACGACCGCCATCAACCTGGCGGCCGGCCTTGCCACGCACAAGCAACGCGTGCTGCTGGTGGACCTGGATCCGCAAGGCAATGCCACGATGGGCAGCGGCATCGACAAGAACTCGCTGGAGTCCAATCTCTATCAAGTGCTGATCGGAGAATCCACCATCGCGCAGGCGCGCGTGCGCTCCGAGTCGGGCGGCTATGACGTGCTGCCGGCCAACCGTGAACTGTCGGGCGCGGAAATCGACCTGGTGCAGATGGACGAGCGCGAGCGTCAGCTCAAGGCCGCCATCGATTCGATCAAGCACGAGTACGATTTCGTGCTGATCGATTGCCCGCCCACGCTGTCGCTGCTCACGCTCAACGGCCTGGCCGCGGCGCACGGCGTCATCATTCCCATGCAGTGCGAGTACTTCGCGCTCGAAGGTCTGTCCGACCTGGTCAACACCATCAAGCGCGTGCACCGGAACATCAACGACGACCTGCGCGTGATCGGTTTGCTGCGCGTGATGTTCGATCCGCGCATGACGCTGCAGCAGCAGGTGTCCGCACAGCTGGAATCGCACTTCGGCGACAAGGTATTCAAGACCGTGGTGCCGCGCAACGTGCGCCTGGCCGAAGCGCCCAGCTATGGCATGCCCGGCGTGGTGTACGCCCGCGGCTCGCGCGGCGCGCAGGCCTATATCTCGTTCGGCGCCGAAATGATCGAGCGCGTCAAGGAACTCAACTGACGCCGCAGCCATGTCCGCAGCAACGCTCTTTTCCCGCCCCGCCGCAGCGCCTGCCGCGCGTCCTCAGGACGATGCGCGCGACCGCCTGCGCGTGCGGCTGGAAGAGGCCGCGCTGAACGCCACGGCCGTTTCCGCGCAGGTGCTCTACGACGGCTGGCTGGTGCGTTTTGCGCCGTCAGCGGCCAAGCGGGTGCGCAGCATCAATGTGCTGGGGTTATCCACACGTCCGCTCGATGAGCGGCTGGCGTATTGTTCTTCGTTGTACGCGCGCCGCGGCCTGCCGATGCTGTTCCGCCTGACGTCCATCGGACCGGATTTTTCCCTGGACGACGAACTGGCCGCGCGCGGCTATGCACTGATCGAAGAAACCCGCGTCATGTCCGCGCCATTGGCGCCTCGGCCGCAGGCCGCGCCTGCCGGGCTGACGTTCGCAATGGCGGACCCGGTCCGCTTTGCGGACGAAGTCGGACGCATGCGCGGCTCCTTGCCGCAGCATGTCGAGGAACATCGCGCACGCGTGGCGGGGTTGGCTGTGGATATCTCGCCGGTGCTGGCGCATGCCGGCGATGGCCGTTGCGTGGCTGCGGGATTGGCCGTGCGCGACGGCGACTTGCTGGGGCTGTTCGATATCGTTACGCATCCCGAGGAACGGCGCAAAGGCCATGCCGGCGCGCTGGTGGAATATTTGCTGGCCGCAGGCGCGGCCGATGGCGCGGCAACCGCCTATTTGCAGGTGGAGCCGGACAATGCCGCCGCGCGCGCCTTGTACGCCCGCTACGGTTTCAAAGACTGTTACGCGTATTGGTACCGCCTGCCCGCCGAGCAGGCGGCCGCCTGAGCCCGGCTCGGGATACAAAAAACAGAAGGAAAGAGGATTTAACTATGGCCACCAAGAAACCCAAGGGTTTGGGTCGCGGACTGGATGCCCTGCTGGGCGCCGACGCGCCCGCCATCGAGAATATCGGCAAGGCGCAGGCCAAGCCCGAGGGTCCGCCGTCCACCTTGCCCGTCTCCAAGATGCGCGCCGGCAAATATCAGCCGCGCACGCGCATGGACGAGGGCGCCTTGGGCGAACTGGCCGAATCGATCCGCACACAAGGCATCATGCAACCCATTCTTGTGCGCGAACTGGGCGAAGAACCCGGACAGTACGAAATCATCGCCGGCGAGCGGCGATTCCGCGCGGCGCAGCTGGCCGGCCTGAAGGAAGTGCCGGTGCTGGTGCGCGAAGTGGCGGACGAGCACGCCGCCGTCATGGCGCTGATCGAGAACATCCAGCGCGAGGACTTGAACCCGCTTGAAGAAGCGCATGGCGTGCGCCGCCTGCTCGACGAGTTCGGCCTGACGCACGAACAGGCGGCCCAGGCCATCGGCCGTTCGCGCTCGGCCACCAGCAATCTGCTGCGCCTGTTGAACCTGGCCGCGCCCGTGCAGACCATGTTGCTGGCCGGCGATGTGGACATGGGCCATGCGCGCGCGCTGCTGGCCGTGGACGCGGCCACGCAGATCCAACTGGCCAACCAGATCATCGCCCGCCGCCTGTCGGTGCGCGAGGCCGAGAAGCTGGTCGCCAAGACCGCCAAGGATGCCGAGTCGGCATCGGCGCCGCGCAAGAGGGCCAATGGCGTGTCGCGCGACCTGACGCGCCTGGAGGAAGCCTTGTCCGATCATCTGGGCACGCGCGTCGCCCTCAAGGTCGGCGCCAAGGACAAGGGCCAGATCGTGATCGACTTCCACGGCTGGGAACACCTGAATTCCCTGCTCGAACGCCAGGGCCTGTCCGGAGTGGTTGATGCCTGACGCGCTGCCCGTGGTGGCGGTGCTGGCGACCGGCGGCACCATCGCCGGCGCCCAGGCCGACGCGACCTCGGCCGGCTACAAGGCCGGCTCCTTCTCGGTGGATGATCTGCTGGCCGCCGTGCCGCAGCTGGCGGGCATTGCCCGCATTCGCGCCGAGCAGGTGGCCAACGTCGGCAGCCAGAACATGACGCATGAGGTCTGGCGCGCGCTGGCCGCGCGCGTGGATGCCTTGTGCCAGGATGCATCCGTGGCCGGCATCGTCATTACCCACGGCACGGATACGCTGGAAGAGACCGCGTATTTCCTGAGCCTGGTCGTGCGCCACGACAAGCCTGTCGTGCTGGTTGGCGCGATGCGCCCGGCCACCGCGCTGGGCGCCGAAGGTCCCGCCAATCTGTACAACGCGGTGGCGCTGGCGCGCCATGCCGAGGCCCGCGGCCGCGGGCCGCTGGTGGTGATGAACGAAGACATCCACTATGCGCGCGAGGTGCAGAAGATCGCCAGCGCCGGCCTGTGCGCGTTCAGCTCGCCCAATCGCGGCCGGGCTGGCGTCATGCACGGCGGCGCGCCGAAGTTCTATTCTCGCAACGCTACCACGCATTCCGCGCAAAGCGAGTTTTCACTCGCATTGTTGGAAAAATCGGGTTGGCCCCGCGTGGGCATCGTATACGCGCATGCGGACCTGCAGGCCGACGTGATCGATTTCATGGCATCCGTGTGCCAAGGCATCGTGCTGGCAGGCGTCGGGGACGGCAATGCGACCGACGCGGCCATCAGCGCCCTGACGCGCGCCGCCGCTTCTGGCGTGGCCGTGGTCCGCTCCAGCCGCGCTGGCAGCGGCTTCGTCGCGCGCGATGTCGAACTCGATGACGCCGAGCTGGGCTTCATCGCGGCGGCAGATCTGAACCCGCAAAAGGCGCGCATCCTGTTGATGCTGGGTTTGTCCGCCACGCGCGATCCGGTGGCGCTGCAGCATTGTTTCGAACGCTACTGATCAGGCCGCGCGCCGTGCGCTCGACCTGAGCGCCTGGCGCGGCCATGCGCCGTCAGGCAATCGACACCGCGCCCACCACGGATTCCAGCGCAGCATAGGCGGGCAAGGCTTGCGCCGACGCGTTGGTGACGAGGTGGTCGATGCGGTCCGCGGCGCAGTACGACATGCGGCTGCACACGCCGATCTTGCTGAAGTCGGCCAGCAGCACCCGCTGTCTGGCGTTGTCTGCCATGGCCCGCGCCACGTCGGCTTCGCGCAGGTCGTAGCTGGTGGCGCCGCATTCGGCATCCACGCCCACCGGCGACAGCAGCGCCAGGTCCGCGCGATAGCGGTGGATCTCGGCCACGGTGACGCCGCCGGCGGTGGCGCAGACCGGGCCGCCCACCGTTCCGCCCAGCATGAGCACTTCGTTGGCGCCGTTGCCGGCGGCGCCGATCTTGCGCGCCACGTCGAAGGAGTTGGTGATGATGGTCAGCCCGCTCTGCGTGGCCAACTCGTCAGCCAGCACGCTGGTGGTGCTGCCGGCGTCCAGGAACAGGGTCTGGCCGCTGGCGGTCAGGCTGGCGGCAAGGCGCGCGATGGCGCGCTTGTACTTCACGCGGGTATGCACGCGCTCGGCGATGGGCGGCTCGCTGTGCACCGGTACCGCGCCGCCATGCACGCGGCGCAGTTCTCCCAACGCTTCCAGCTCGAGCAGATCGCGCCTGACGGTTTCCCGGGATACGCCCAATTCGCCGACGATGCGGTCGGTCGAGACTTGCTGCAATGTAGACAGCAGCGCGCGGATTCGCTGATACCGCTCTTCTTGCCACATAACGGATGCTTCCTATCTATAGCCGGCGCGTTGCACGCCGGGTGCCCGGGAGGGCCGATTCACGCGTAGCCGTCCCGGCGCAGTTGGCATGATACGGCCCGGGCTTGCCACGCAGGTCCCCGGGACGGGGAATTCGTCCGGGCACGGAACGGCGAGCGCCCGCCGCGGCAATGGCAGATTCAAGTCGGGAGGCAGGCCAACAAAAGCTGCGCAAGCAATTGCCCACAGACTTGTCCACAGGGTTGTTCGGAAACAGGTCGGATCGCATGGGGTCAGGCAGCCCTGATCTTGAAACCGTCGCAGGCGCGAGTCGCGTCGTCAGCGCGGCCCATTCGCGGCATCATGGAGCGACGCCGCGCGCCCGGAACGGGCAAACATCCGCCTTATCGCGGGCTGCCATCCAGATGTCAGAATCCGGGTTGTATTTCTAGGTATATTTGCAAATTTGTGGCAAAACGTCCAGCCGGGATCTCTTTGCCTGCAACGGAACAGGCGCTTTTGCGTCGCCGAACAGCAGGCAGGCGTTCGAGTCGGTGCGCGGCGCTTGCCTGACGGGTCCATGTATCCGGGCCTGCCCTGTTTTGGAGTACAGCTATGCATACCTCGACGCCGCTCGCGGCACAGCAGTTGGCCGCCTACGCCGCATTTGCCCAGACACTGGCGGACCGGGTCCGGCCCTTGTCGCGGCAGTGGTTCCGACATCCCCTGTCCATCGACACCAAGGCCGACGAGAGCCCGGTCACCCAGGCCGACCGCGAAGTCGAAGCAGCGTTGCGGGCGGCGATCTCGCAGCAGTATCCCGAACACGGCATTTTTGGTGAAGAGTATGGTGTGCAGCAGGCCGAGGCGGAATTCGTGTGGTCGCTGGATCCCATCGACGGCACGCGCGCCTTCATTTCCGGCAATCCCTTGTGGGGCACCTTGCTGGCGTTGCTGCACCGGGGCAGGCCGGTGCTGGGCCTGATCGATGTGCCGATGCTGGACGAGCGCTGGATCGGTACGCAGGGTGGCGTGTCGACCTTGAACGGACAGCCTTGCTCGGCCAGCCGCTGTGAAAGCCTGGACCAGGCCATTCTGTACGCAACCTCGCCCGATATCTTCAATGCCGCCGAACTGGCCGCATTCGACGCCCTGGCGCGTTCGACGCGCATGCGTCGCTATGGCGGCGATTGCTACAGCTATGGCTTGCTCGCCAGCGGCCATGTCGACCTGGTGGTCGAGGCGGGATTGCAGCCCTATGACTATCTGGCGTTGATGCCGGTGATCGAAGGCGCGGGCGGCGTCATCACCGATTGGGCCGGCCGGCCGCCTGGCCTGGATTCGGACGGTCGCGTGATTGCCGCCGCCACGCCACGGTTGCATCAACAGGCCATGCGCGCGTTGGCGCACCTGGCTTGAAACGAATCGGAACGGCAGCGATTCGAGCGCCGCGGTCTCGTGTTGAATGCGAGCAATCGCTTTACTTCGTGCGTTGAAGTTTTACGAGCAAAGCGTCGGATATTTTGCGAGTAAAGATTTGCATATGAAAATTCATGAGCTAAAGCTTACTTATTTAAATAAGCGAGTAAAAGCTCATGAATTGGGCGGGGCGATGTATCGCAAGAAGATGGCGGGTTTGGCTTGGTGCGTCTGGATTGCGAGAATTGCGCCATTTCTTCGGCCGGGGAGCGCATGAGGATGGGGCGCGGGTCGGGCGCATTGCCGAGCTTGTGATCGTTCGGTGTGCGGG
>NZ_JAGTJY010000130.1:0-17495 GCF_018195695.1 Achromobacter sp. Marseille-Q0513
CGCCCTGGAAGATCTGGTTCAGGATGGCGGCCGAGGTTTCCAGCGTGCCGTCCCAGTGGTTGGCGCCGATCTTGGCCCGCAGCAGCAGCCGGTAGGTGTCGTCGTCCAGCACGGTCAGGCCGTTGTCCGGATCGAAGGGCCCCTGCCAGACGCCCTGGTCCATGCCCAGCCCGTCGATGTCCAGCGCGAAGTACACGCCGGAGATCGGCGTGGCGACGCGGCGCCCCAAGCCGATCCAGCGGCCCACGGCGTCCAGCTGCGCGCCGACGGCCAGGTCCAGGTCGAAGGCGTCCGGCATGCCCGCGTACAGGTCGCGCACGGCAGCCGCCGCGCCGCAGACCGCCGCCACGGTGGCGCCGAACCTGGGCCGCGGGCGGTGATAGGCCGACAGCAGCCCGAGATATTCGTCAGCATTGGCCATGTCGCTCACCCGCTCACCGTGATCTTGATCGCGTCGGGCGTGGCCGCCGCCGCCTCGTTGAAGGCCAGGGCCACGTCGGGCGCGCCGTTGCCGGACGACCGGCTCAGCGCCAGGCCGGTGATCTTGAAGGTGCCGCTGCCCGGCACGCCGTTGGCGGCAGAGATCGCATCGGCCCATTCCACGGATGCGCTGGCGCCGCCGCCGATGGCCACGCCATTGATGTAGTCCGCCACCGCCCGCTGCACCGCCTGGCCGGTGGCCGTGGTGTAGCCGGCCAGCGCGCGCATCTGGATCTCGGCGGACACCGGCACGCGAACGGGCCGGAAGAAGCGGATCGGATGCGCGATGCCGTAGATGTCCGTGACCACCACGCTGGTCGAGCCATGCGTGCCGGTGCCGGGCGTCTTCTTGGCGGCGATGGCGCTGGCGATCCGCCCGGCGTCGCCGCCGTCCACCACCAGCGCGATGCTGTGCGGCGGCAGGCCGTTGGCGTCCGCGACGGCCTTGTCGTTCTCGTAGGCGACATGGCGCAGCACGCCCGGCACGGACGCCACCGCGCCGACAGTGCCTTCCAGCACGGTGCGCGACGGCAGCGCCACCGACACGGCCTGCCGGACCCGCAGCGCCGCGTCGCTTTCGACGGGCGCGCCGGGCGTGGCGGCGGCCGGGTTGGTCACGGACTGCCAGCCCAGCGTGGGCGTGCCGATGCGCGTGATGGCGCCCGGCGCGGCGGCCACGGCGCCGACCTTGCGGCACAGCGCGGTGACCGTGATCTCGCCGGCCGGCGGGATGGTGACGCTGGCGGGCAGCTCCCACTGCACGCGATCGCCGTCCAGCGCCACCCCGCCGGCGATGGTGGTGCCGCCCTGCCCCACGATGCGCAGATCGACCGACGAGCGCGTGGCCACGCCGCGCGCCAGGCCGTTGATCTTGACGTTGCTGGACAGCGCGGCACCCGAGGCCGTGGCCGGCGAGAAAGCGTTGTAGACCTGAACGGCCGCGGTGTTGGCGTCGTGGATCGCCATCGCGAACACGGCCAGCAGCTGGCCGTCCTGGCTATCGGCCTCCAGGTAGGTGTCCGCGCCGTAGATGTTGCGGTACTGGTCCTTGAAGTACTGCAGCACTTCGCCGTAGCTCGGCGCGCGTATGCCCGCGGCGTCGATCACCGGAGCGGTAGAAAGTATCGTCATAGAGCCGCCTGCACGATGGCCAAGCCATAAAGGGTTGTAAGGGTTGCCGTGACGCTCAGGCCGCGGCTTTGCGGATCGAGGCGGCTGGCGTAGTCGCTGATGCCGGTCACGCCGGGCGTGCCCAGCATGCGCTGGCGGATGGCCCAGTCGTAGCTGGCGCGGGGCTGCTTGCCCAGCACCTCGCCCTGCCAGGGCATGCCCTCGGTCGAGTCCAGGAACCACTCGCCGCGCAATAGCATCAGCCGCGTCTGGACGGCCTGCGCCACGGTGTCCGGGGAGTCGCGGAAAAAGTCGGCCTGCCGCGAGCCGAACGAGTAGTCCCCGTCGGCGTCGAGTTTTCGGTAACGCATAGGTGTCCTCAGTTGGGCGGCGTGGTGGCCGCGTTGGCGCCTTGCGCGGTATGGGTATGGGTATCGTCGACCCGCTTGCCGTTGGCGAGGATCTGGCCGATCACGTTGAGCGCGCCGGTGATGCGTGCGGCGCTGCCCTGGCCGCCGCTGCCGACCAGGCCGGCCACGTAGCTGAGCAGCCCCTTGACCAGCACCTGATCGGAGAACTCGGACATCGGCGCCACGACCTCGAAACCGCCCGGCGCCACGATCTTCACCTTCTGGCTGGCAGGATCCAGCCGCAGAAAGGTCGAGCCGTCGTCGCTGCGCAGCTCGGTG
This sequence comes from Achromobacter sp. Marseille-Q0513, assembly GCF_018195695.1. Lineage (NCBI taxonomy): Bacteria > Pseudomonadati > Pseudomonadota > Betaproteobacteria > Burkholderiales > Alcaligenaceae > Achromobacter > Achromobacter sp. Marseille-Q0513. The sequence goes on from NZ_JAGTJY010000130.1 coordinate 2,280, forward strand.
GCGCCGGTGTTGACCGACGGCAGCACGCGCGGCTGCGAGCGCACCCCCACGAAAACGAAGCCGTCGGACAGGTCGTGCATACGCATTTCCGCCTGGTCCTGCACGCCGCCCGACTGCCACCAGGCGTCGATGCAGCGCGAGGCGAACACCACCAGGCATTCGTCGCCAGGCTGGACCGGAAAGGTCAGCGTGCAATTGCCGCCCGACGGAAAGTAGACGGGGCAATCGAGCAACAGCGGCAGCGGCACGTGCTGCTGGCCGCCCGAGGGCGCCGTGACGCGCGCGCGGATCGCGGGCTGCGCCGAACACGTCATCGCCACCGGATCGAAGTCCACGATCACGGCCGGCATGGCGGTCCAGGTCTCGGCCAGCGCGCCGCGCATGCCGGCGCGCAAGCTGGCTTCCGGATCATTCAAGCTTTCAAGTCGGTTCATGAGTCATCCTGCTTGGGTCATCTGAAACGCGCGCCGCCTACTTGACGACGTTGGCCGCCTTGCCATCGCCGCCGCCGGGGCCGGCCTGCCCGAGATCGCCCGGGTACAACGTCGCGTCGGTGGCCACGCACAGCACATCCGTGTACCAATCGCCGCCGCGCGTGTTGCCGCGATGCTCGACCACCATCACGTAGTAGTAGCCATCGCTGCTGATCTTGCGCTGCTCGCTGCGGTCGACTTCCGCCTCGGCCTTCTTGCCGCCGTCGCGCTTGGCGTTGGACTTGGCCTGGAAGCCGTATTCGGCGATGCGGCTGTTGTCCAGGTGGATCAGCCCGCCGACGCGGATGCTGGGGTTGAGCAGCATGCGCAGCTTGATGCCGTTCTCGGCCTGCTCGGGCATGCCGACCAGGCCGGTCTCGTGCGAGATGACCGGCACCGAACCGGGCATGTAGGCGGTCTCGGGCACGACGTTGACCTTGCCGTCCTGGATGCTCCACAGCGCGTTGGCGCTGCCGCAGACATCATTCATGTAGCTGCGCGCCATGCCGGACATCACCGTGCCGCGGATCGAGGCCTTGCCGTCCAGCTCGGGCGCGTAGCCCTGCTTGACCCCATAGGGGTTCATGGCCGAGCACAGCAGCCGCAGCTTGTCGGCCTTGGTCGCGCCCTTGGGCAGGGTGGTGTTCACCACGGCGAAGTTGTAGGCCTGGTCGCCATCGGCGGCGGTCAGGTTCAGCACGGTGTCGACGCCGCCGGACTTGCCCCATTTGGCGCGCACCAGGTTGCCGTGGAAGATCACGCCGTAGTTGCCTTCGTAGCCGGCCTGCAGCACCACGCGGGTGAACTCCTTCTGCACCATGCTGGCGGTTTCGGCGCTGGCGTTCATCACCTTGATGGTCGCGGCGTTGGGCGAGCTGGCGTCGTTGCGCTTGATCTCGAAGCTGAAGCTCAGCTCGGACAGGTCCAGCGCCTCTTCGCCGCCCACGATCAGCGAGACCTTGCGGCCCCACTGGCGCACGCCCGCCTCGTCCGCCACCGGGTCGCCGTAGGTCGTGACGGGTTCCATCATCGGTATGTCGGCCATGTCAGTCCGCCGTCCAGTAAAGATGGGAGCCGCGTCCCAGGTCGTTGAAGGTGGGCGCGTCGTCGGGCGATTCCGCGCCCTTGACCCGCAGCCCGCCGGCGAAACCCAGATGACGATGCTGCGCCAGCAGGTCCAGCCCGGTCACCAGCGGCACGCCCGACACCAGCGGCTTGCCCAGGTCGTCGGCCACGTCGAGGATCCAGCCGTCGCGGTATTGCAGCGTCAGCCGGTAGTCGTCCCCGCCCAGCGAGATGGCGAACACCTGCGGTATCGGCGACAGGGGGATTTCGAAGTAGTTCATGGTCGTCTCCTAGGTCGAGGCCCGCGGGCCGTCGAATGGCGCGGCCACGGGCTTGGGCGACTTCGTGCCCAGGTTCTGCTTGTCGGCCGTCTTTTCCTTCTGCTGCTGGTGCGCATAGGGCGGCAGCGAGGTGACGCGGGTCTGCGCCACGATCACCTCGCGCAGCTTGACGGTCACGAACAGCGCGCCCGAGCTGGCCAGGTTGTGCTCGACGCCCAGGCTCTCGATGAGCATGTTCACGTAGCGCCGGCGGCTGGTGACCACCTCGATCGGCTCGCGCGCTTCCTGCAGGCTCAGCAGCTGCGAATAGATCGCGGTCGCGTAATCGTCGGCGGCCGCCTTGCCGTTGGCCACGTCCATCGCCTTGGCGCCCAGCAGCGCCTCGTAGGAGGCGTTGCTCCAGCCGCACTTCAGCGTCACGGTCAGTGGCTGCTTGTAGGCGTGGTCGCTGATCATCGAGTTGCCATAGGGGCCGGACTCGACCGGATGGCTGGTGATGGACAGCGTGTCGTCGTAGGACTCGCTGGTGGTCGCCTGGATGAGGATGTCGCCGATGCGCTTGGACGACAGGCCGACCATGTCGGCCCCTTGGAAGTCGAGCTCGTTCACTCCATTGCTCCTCGCGTATTGCGGGCCAGGTCGCTGTTGACCCGGTTCTGCTCGTTGGCGACGGCGCTGCCGACAGCCAGCGGATCGGATACGCCATGCACGTTGATGGTGGTGTTGGCGTTCACGGTTGCCGAGGTGACGCCGGGTTGCGCCGGCGGCATTGCCGGCAGGCCCAACAGGCCGGTGCCGGAAAAGCCCGGCGCATAGCCTTGCCACGGTTCGATGCTGGTCGGGTTCAACATGCGGCTCAGTCGGTCGGCCGTCGGCGACGACGGGTAGGGCGAGGCGCGCGCAGGTTCCGGCCCGTCAGGCTGGACGTAGTACTCGTAGTACTGCATCACGCTGCCATCGAGGCTGTCGTGCTTGGGATCAGCCGAACCGTCCAGGGGCAGGCCATTGGCCCGCCGGTAATGGAGCTTCTTCAACTCCAGTTGATCGTCTCCCAACTCGCTTGGCATCAGCATCAGCGCCGCGCCGCCGCCGACACGGGCGCCAACCCGCGCGGCCTGGCCAGACAATTCCCCCAGCGATGCCGAAGCGCGTCCGAACCACGACGTGACCCTGGACCACAGTGACTCGGCGGTCCGCGCCACCGCTCTGCCGACGGCGCTCAGGCCGTTGGCCACGAAGCTGCCCGCCTGCGTCGCCAACGTGCCCAGCCGGGCCCAGGCATTGGCGGCCATCCGGCCGATGCCCGCCGCCATCGCCCTGCCCGACGACAGCAGGAAGTTGCCCATGCGGGCGAATGCCGAACGCATGGCGGTTCCCGCCCGCTCCATCATCGGACCCACGGCATCTTTCAACCGCGTCCACTGCTTCCCCAGGAACTCGGTCAAACCCGTCGCCTTCGACAAGGACGACAGCAGGCTGAACAGCCCCCCGATCACGCCGCCGCCGCCGAGCAGCAACAGACCGCTCAGCGCCAGCGTCAGCTGCGAGGAAAACCCACCCGTCGCCTCGTCCAGCCAAAGGAACATGGACATCAGCGGTCCCAGTCCTGACAGGATGGAGATGAAGAAATTGCCGACTTCGCCCAGGCGCGTGCCCAGCAGCGTGCCGTTTTCCTTCAGCCAGGTGGCGACGTTCTGCAGGAAGGGCTCGAGCTTGTCGGCCATGGTCAGGAAGGCCTGCGCGAAGACGCTATCCAGCTGACGCCCCACCTCGCGCACGGAAGTCATGACGCGATGAGCGCGTTCGCCGGCGGCGTCGACCCTGCTGCCTTCCAGGCCGGCATACGCGCTATCGGCCTGTGCCGGGAACGCGGGGTTGCGCAACGCCTCGATCACGGAGGCGTCGAGGTTGAGCTGCTTGCCCAGTTCGTTCGCCTGCTTGCCGTCGAGTTTCTGCAGCACATTGCTCAGCGCTCGCGCCAGATCGGCGGTACTGCGTTGATTGCCTTCGTCGTCATGCGTGCTGATGCCTTGCTTGCGCAGGGCAGCCGCAGCCTCGGGATCGTCGCGCACGGAGCGATAGAGCGCCTGCACGCCATTGCGCATGGCTTCGGCCGACAGGCCGAATTCCTGGCCGGCCGCCTCCAGCGCGCGCAGCTCCCGGCCCGACGTGCCCGCCAGCCGCGCCGCCATGAACGCGTTTTCAAAGCGCTCGATACGGCTCTCGGCGAAGCTGACCACGGTATGGGCCCGGTCCACGAACGTCTGCAGCGCCTGCATCAGCTTCTCGGACCGGGACGGCTTGCCCTTGTCGTTGAGCTGGCCCAGCTGCGACATCAGCTGATCCAACTGCCCCTTGTCTATCTTGAAGGTCGCGGTTCCGCCCGCATCCACGGGCACGGAAATACTAGTCATTTTTCTCTGCCATGTAGCGGCGGTGCGCTTCCGCCTTGTTGTCTGCCCGGACCGACAAGGCGTCGTTCAGGAGCGCGATGTCGGCCAGGTCCAGCGTGCCGTCCTTGAGGGACTCGTACTTGCAGAGTCCCTCGAGGACCGGCGCCAGCAGCCAGTCCTCGCCGCCAGGCAGGCGCTTCAGCCAGCCTGTGTCGCCTCGGGGCTGCCGGTCTGGCTGGTAAGCAGCCCTTGAATAAAAGGCCCGAGGTTCTCGGTGATCACGCGCAGCGCCAGCGGCAGCATGACGGCCAGGTCGATGTCCTGGAACATCGGCACGCGCTGGCTGGCCGACCAGACGTTGGCCCAGCCGTGTTCCTGCTTGCGCTGCACCGCCTGCATGCAGGTGTCGAGCACGTACTCGGCGTCCTCGTCCTTCATCGCGGCCAGGCCATCGGCCAGGGGTTGGAGCACATCGGCCATGCCGCCCGGATCCTCGCTGATCCGCTTGCCGCCCGCCGCGAGGCGGACGAACACGGGGATCAGCGTGGGAACGATCGGGGCGATGCGGCGCGACATGTGGAACTGCTGCTTGGCGCTCAGTTTTCCGATGGAATACCGGTGGCCGTTCAGGTCGATTTCCAATGCCATGGCGCCGTGCTCAGTAAATGCCGAGGATCGTGTCGATCTTGGCCGCGTCGAAGGTCCACTTCACCGTGTCGCCATCCTTCTTGTAGGACAGGTCCGGCTTCTTGCTGAACGCGCACGAGCGGCAGGTGGTCACGTCGCCCGTCGACGGGTTGGTGACCGTGATCAGGTTCTTGCCCCACAGGCGGCTGTCCAGCGACTGGGCGTCGTACAGGGCCTGCAGCTGCGCGTTGACCGGCGAGGTCTTCAGGTAGGTCAGCGTCACGGTGCCGCTCTTGTCGGCGCGCAGGGTGTGCATGACTTCGCCGTCGGCGCCAACGGTCATGGCGCTTTTCTCGGCCTTGGCGGCGATGGCGATGCCCTCGTCGGCCACGCCCGAGCCATACCCCAGCGAGATTGCGCCGCCGGGACCGACGAGGCTGGCGCTGATATCAGCGAACGAATAGGTAGACATCTGCTGTGCTCCTGTTTAGCGATTGACCGTGACGAGGACGTCGACGGTGTGGATGGCGCCGGCTTCCTTGGCGGCGACCTGGAACGGAACGGCCTTGCGCGCCTCGCGGTCGGCTTGCGACTGCGTGGCGATGGCCGGGGCGTACACGTAGTAGCCCTTGGACAGCGGATCACCCTGCTTCAGCGCGCCGAAGCCCGCCGAGTTCCACACGCCCGGCGCCAGGTAGCCGTTGTTGACCGCGGCTTCGCAGGCAGCCTCGATCACCGAGGCGATCAGCTGGTTGCCGGCGTCGGTCTGGGGCACCTTGGTGGGGCTGGTGTAGAGCAGGTTGTAGACGTCGGTCTGGACGCGATTGCGGAACCAGATCGCGTTGTAGACCGAGTCGATGAAGATGCCGCTGGGCGTCACGCCGTACTGGATGATGGCCGTGTCGTTGTCGTAATTGACGAACACGTTGCAGCGCTTGGCCGCCAGCGTGTCGGCCTGGCTGCTGCTCAGGGTCTCGGCGACGATGCCGGGCTCCTGCTTGTACATCAGCGTGATGGTGGTGTTGTTGGCGTTGAAGTTCACCGTCAGCATGCGGCCCAGCAGCGAGGCCACCGCATAGGGGCTGGCGCTGGAGAACTGCACGATCGAGTACTTGTACTTCAGCGCCTTCAGGCGGCTGGCGATGTCGTCGGCGTTGGTCGGGTCCAGCACCTGCGGCGCCTGGGTCGACACGCCGTACAGATGGCGCTGGTCGGCTTCGATCAGCTCGGCCACGGTCAGGTGCTGCGCGTCGGTCAGGCTGTCGGCGAAGGTCAGGCCCAGGAACTTGTTGGCGAAACGATCCAGGAACAGCGAGACGGCCGCCGCGGGCGTTTCGGCGACGATGCCGGCCACGGGCGCGGAGGCCTTGGCGGCGCTCAGGCCCAGCATGTCCGACACGTCGGTGCCGGTGGCGGGCGCCGAGGCGTAGCCCAGCGTCGAGCTGGCGCCGGACGTGGTGGACGTGACGACGAACTGCGAGCCGTTCCACTGCACCGTGGTGCCGGCCAGCGCAGCGCCGATGATGGACGCGACGCCGTTCAGGTTGGTCGCCGTGGAGAAGTCCAGGCCCGTGGCCGCCTTCTCGACGCCGTCGACGCTCAGCTTGAAGCCGCCGGTCTTGACCGCGGTCCAGACCGACATCTGCTTTTCAGCGGCCGACAGCACGGCGCCGCGCAGGGTGGCCGAGGTCGCGGCTTTGGCCCAGCGGCCGATGTAGAGCTGCGACGGCTGCGGCGTCTGCTGGAAGTACAGCAGCGCGGCGCGGTATTCCGGCGCCGTGATGCCGAAGTCCGCCGCGACGGCGTCGATGCCGCCATAGGAGCGCATGCGCTCGCCCGTGTCGATGACGGCGGACGAGCCCAGCAGCAGGGCGGTGTTGAGGTTGGCGCCCTGCGCCGCCAGCGGCGACATGTTGATCGTGACGTTGATCAGGCGCGATACCGGCAATCCATTAGCCATGGTGGTAGATCCCTTAATCTGCAAGGTGGTTGACGAAATCCGTCGACGACACTGACGCGGCATGCGTCGTGACTGGCGCCGACAGAAGATTCAGGACCGGATAGACGCGCTTCACTCTGCGCGCGAAGCGCAGGCTGATGTCGTACTGCCGAATCCACTGCTGATTCACTTGCTCGTGCTTGGCCTGGATGGGCCCCGCGCCGGTCACCGCCATGTCCTGCGCCTGCAGGGCTTCGCGGTTCTGCGGCACGGCCGAGCCGTCGCGCAGCTGCGCCGCGTGACGCAGCGCGCGCGGGCCGATCATCGAGCACAGCACTTCGATGCTCTCGTGCCGAACAAGGGAATCAGTCCCCTCCCCGGCCGGATCGTGGGTCACGGCAGGAGCGGCGTCCGCGGCCTGGGACCGGATGTCCATGAGGCACCAGGTCTGGTCGGGCGCGGGCGGTTCCGCGCCGGCCGCCGGCCAGCGCGTACGAACCAGGTTGCTGGGCAGGCCGGACACGCCGGCGATATAGCCCTGGAACACGGCCTCCAGCTCGGCGTCTTCCAGGGGCGGAGACACCAGCAGAGGCGACAGGTAGCCGCCGGTGGCGGAGTTATTCGCCATGCGCGGCTCCCGTCAGAAGACCGCTGGTGGCGGCCAGGCCAAGGCGGCGATACGCCCGCGGCGCGGCCTGTGCATGCAGCTGCTGCGGCATGATTCACTCCTGTAGCGTGACGGGCGGGACGCGCCCGGAAAGATTGGGCCGGCCCGAAGGCCGGTGGCGGGAATCCAGTTGCCTGGAGGCGGAAGGCCGGCTTTGCTGCGCGAAGAGCGCGGTGCCGCGTTGCATGTGCGTGCGGCCTGTGTGCGGCGGATTCCGGCTGTCGCCCACCGGGCTGCCGCCTCAAGCCGCCTGCTCGCGTGCCGGGGGGAGACGGGACCCGGGGCGAGCAGGAATTGGCGAGGCGGCAGGCCGCTGGACGGCGCCAAGCAAAACGCCCCGGCATTCCCTATGCGGGAATATCCGGGGCGTAAAAAAACCCGCTTGCGCGGGCGGGTGTTCGGTTCGTCGGGCCGCTTGCGCAAGACGCAATGGCCCGGACGTATTGTCGCATCATTCGTCGCATCGGCAACGCCGTGTGTGTCGCACTCGATGCGGTGATGCCGGCGGTTCCCACCATCGTGCCTGGCGCCGTTCGCGGCGATCAGATTGGAGCGGGAATCACGCCTGTTGAGCAAAGCGCGTGCCGGGCGCATCAAACAAAAAGCCCGCGTTGGCGGGCTTTGGTTTCAGGCTTGCGGGCCGCTCGCGCAAGACGCAATGGCCCGGAGGAATTGTCGCATGATCAGTCGCAGGCGCAAGCTTCCTCGTGTCGCACCTCGCCCCAGGCATAGGTCAGCGAGTTGCGCGCGTACTCGATACGCTGCACCTGGCCGCAATCCTGCAGCGCCTCGAGCACGCGCAGGATGGCCTGGCGCATGGCGTCGCGCTCGCGGCGCGCAAGCTCGCGGCCACCGGAGGCGTCGCGCACCAGTTCGGCCATGCGCCACTCGCGACCGGGAAAGGCCGACATCAGATCCAGCACTTCCTTCGCGTACTTCATTGGAAGGCCCTCCGCACCTGGTCCTTCATGTGGCCAAGCGCGATCTTGTAGTAGACCGGGCTGATGTCCAGCCTGTCGCAGGCGCGGGTGATGCGCTCGCCCGCGGTCATGCCGGCGTATTCATGGCGGCGCGGATACTCCGCCTGCAGCACGCGCTGCTCGACATGCGCCAGCGCGTCGTACAGCTTCTGCACCTTGCGCGCGTGGTCCATGTGCACGGGGATCGGCGCCGGCTCGTCGTCCGGGCCGGCCGGCGCGCGGTAGGCCCGTTCAGCCGAGATGCACTTGACGTTGGGATCGGGCTGCGGCCAGTCGCCCAGCCAGCACCAGCGCGACCAGTTCCACAGCTCGTCTTCGACCCAACGGGGATAACCCATATTGCGTTCCTTTTCCATGTTGCGTTCCTTCTTCATCTTGTTGTCCTTGCCGGTTTCCTGCCTGCGCCCCTGCTTGCGCCCCGCGGGCCGCGCCTACGCGGCCTGCCTGCGGTAGCTGGGCCAGTCGAAGATCAGCATGCGCCCGCCGCCTTCGCGCAGCCGGTCGACCACGCGCTCGCCCAGGTAGTCGGTGAGCGCGTCCTTGGCCAGGTTGCTGATCACGATGGTGGGCTTGAGCTGCTCGTAGCGGCCGTTGATGATTTCGAACAGGATCATCTTCTCGGTCTCGCTGCCGAACTGGACGCCCACTTCGTCCAGGATCAGCAGGTCGGGCCGGATGAAGCCGGCCACCACCTGGGCCTCGGACTGGCCGCTGTCGCGGCGGTAGGTGTCCTTGACCCGGCGGATGGCGTTGATCACCGAGGTGAAGACCGCGATGCGGCCCTGCTCCATGAGGCGATGCGCGATGCCCACGGCCAGGTGGGTCTTGCCCGCGCCGACGCCGCCGCAGAACACCAGGCTGGCGCCGGACTTCGCGGCCTCGGCGCCGAAGCCGTCGGCGTAACGGCGGGCCAGTTCCAGCGCGCGCCGCGGGCCCTCGGCATGCGGCGCGAAGTTGTCGAGCCGCTTGTCGGCGAAGCGCGCGGGAATGGCCGCGCGGCCGAGCAGGCTGTCGGCCACCTGGCGCCGGTGCGCCGACGTGGCCGCGGCGGCCTTGCCCGCGTCTTCGCGGGCGATGCGTTCGCCGTTGCAGCGCGGGCAGCCCGCCCAGCCCGCCGGCATCTTCAGGTCCAGGAAATCGCCGTGGCGCTCGCAGGTCCTGGGTTCGGTGGGAAAACTAAAACGAGCCATCGGCCGCCACCCCGGCGCGGTAGTCCTGCTGTTCGAAGCGTGCATGCGCGTTCACCCTCGTGGTTGAAGCCTGGGCCTGGCGGCGTTCGAGGGACCGGTTCAGCCAGCCCACCACGAACGCGCCGATGCCGCGGCGTGTCTTGCGGTTCTGCGGTTTCGCGTCGAGCCAGGCGCGCATGCGCAAGAGCTCGGCGTCCACATCCAGTTCACGGTAGGCGGCTCTCCACTCGGCGGCCTGGGACTCGGTCACGGCGTACTCGGAGCCGTCTTTCAGCGCGAGCGCGATGACGGGAGGCGGAGCGGCCGGTCCGGCATGGGCAGGGCCCGCCGCCGGAATGTTGTCTGGGTTGTCTGTTGGAAGGTTGTCTGTTGTTTGTCCGAATCCGGGACGATCGATCTGTCCGGCAACAGGACGGCCTGGCGCGATCGATTCGGACAAGGGTCCGTCTTGCGGACCCGTGCCGGTCCCGGACATGCCCGCGCGCCTGGCCGGCTGGCGCCACTGCGCCGGATCCCGGTTCAGGCCGACCACGCAGCCGTAGCGACCGGGCCGCTTGCGGATGACGTTCAGGGCCGCCAGTTCGTTCAGCGCCGTGGTGACGTGCTGGCGCGACATCGCGCCGCACAGCGAGGCCAGCTGGGATGCGGACAAGTCATCCTCCTGTTTGCCGTAGCCTTCGGTCTTGCGCAGTACCGCCAGCAGCACGCGCAGGGTCGTCAGCTTGAAAGGGAACGCGGTGATGGCGTCGTACAGCGAGTTCGGGATGCGGATATGGCCGGCCCGTTGCGGCTGGGACGCGGCCGCCGGATGAGGGTTCAGGGGAATCACATACCTCCTTGGTAGCGAATCGGACGCGTGGACCCGCGCCTGGGTAGCGCCGCCCCGCGCGGCGCTCGGCGCCGCTGACTGCGGTCGCCGCGAATAGCTCATTTGTAGAATCAATGGTAGCGACTCGCTACCGAAATTTCAATAGCGATTCGCTACTGTACTTTTGGGTAGCGTGTTGCTACCATCGCTACCACCATGGATATCCGCTCGATACGACTGAACAACCTCAAGTACGCGGTCCTGGAGGCCGGGGGCGTCGACCGCCTGGCCGAACGGGCCGGCGTCAGCCGCAAGTACCTGGACCAGATCCTCCAGGGCTTCCAGGGCAAGCGCGACAAGAACCCGCGCCGCGTCGGCGACGCCCTGGCCGGCAAGATCTCGCTGGGGCTGGGCCTGCACGACAGCTGGATGGACCAGCCCCACCCCGACCTCTGGCGCGCGCTGGGGGCCGACGAGCTGGCGGGCGAGCCCGCAGAAGTCCCGGCCGGGCGGCTGCTGTCCTTCAGCCATTCGCGGCTGGGCGGACTGATCCGTGACAACGTCCTGATTTCCCAATTCGATACCGGAGGCGCGATGGGCAATGGTCTGGAGCTGCGCGATCAGCCCGGCGTGATCCAGAGCTGGAACGTCAGCCCGGAATGGCTGCAAAAGAATGTCCGGGGCTTCTCGTCCCCGAAGAACCTGTGCATCGTCACGGGTTTCGGCGACTCGATGCGCCCCATGTTCAATCCCGGCGATCCCCTGATCGTGGACCGGGGCGTGCAGGCGGTCGAGTACGATGCGATCTATTTCTTCCGCGTGGGCAGCGAAGGCTTCATCAAGCGGCTGCAGCGCATACCCACCGCAACCGGCCTGGTGGTCCGGGCCAAATCCGAGAACACCAAGTACGACGCCTGGGACATCACCGAAGGCATGGATTTCGAGGTCTTCGGCCGCGTGCTGAAGGTCTGGCGCAGCGAGGATTTCTGACCCGATGACACAAACGACGAAGCGACTGGACGCGGCCGACCGGACCGTGCTGTTCTATGGCCTGCTGGCCGCGCTGCTGGGCCTGGGCCTGCATTTTGTCGCCATACACCGCTACCGGCCCTGGGATCAGCCCTTCACCATGGTGTTCCTGCTGCAGCTCGCCTGGCTCGCGCCGCTGGCCGGCGCGTTGCTGTCGGGCATGCGCAGCGGCGCGCGCTGGCTGATCGCGCTTGCCGCCTATGTGCTGGTCCTGCCCCTGCTGGCCGCCTACGGACTCGGCTGGGACGCCAAAAGCATGCTGGCTGTGGTCTCGGACAGCCAGCGTCCCATGCTGATCACCTTCCTGATCGGCGCGGCCGGCTTCGTGCTGCTGCCGCTGGTCCAGGAACTCGATCCGCGCCAGCCTCAATGGAATTACCCCGCGGTGTTCCGCGCCGCGTGGCGCAACACCGTGCACCTGGCGCTGGCCATCTGCCTGTCGATCAGCGTGTTCGTGCTGCTGTGGATCGCCGGCATGATGTTCCGCATGATCGGCATCGATGCCGTGATCGAGCTGATCAGCAAGGCGCGCTTCCATATCGCCGCCTGGCCCATCGTGCTGGCCATCAGCCTGGTCGGCGTGCGCCGCCGCCCCCAGATCGCCGACACGCTGCGGCGTTCATGGCTGACGCTGAACGCCTGGCTGCTGCCGCTGGTGGCGCTGGTGGGGCTGGCGTTCACCATCGCGCTGGCGGCGCGCATGGCGCTCGGCTTCGAGGCCGTCAAGCTGTCGGCCGGCGCGCTCATCGCCTTCTGCGCGCTGTGGATCAAGCTGATCAACGCAGCCTGGCAGGACAGCCCCGGGGCCGCGCCGTTCGGCCAGGGCCTGTCCAGGACGCTGCGCCTGGCCATGCTCTGCCTGCTGCCGCTGGCGGCCGTGGCGCTGTACGGCCTGGGCCTGCGAGTCGGGCAGTACGGCTGGACCATTCCCCGCGTCTGGGCGCTGTATTGCGGCGGCCTGCTGGCGCTGTACGCGCTGGGCTACGCCTGGGCCGCGCTGCGGCCCTCGGGCTTCTACGACGCGCTGGCAACGACCAACATGGTGGCCGCCTTCGCCACGCTGGTCCTGCTGGCGCTGGTGCAGACGCCCGTGGCCGACCCGCGCCGCATCGCCGCGCAAAGCCAGCTGCAGGGCCTGCTCGACGGCCGCCTGGAACCGCGCGAGTACCGCTACAGCAGCATGCGCAACGACCACGGCCGCTGGGGGCGCGACGCCCTGCGCCAGCTGGCCGACGGCGCCGCCAGCAAGCGCGATCCGCGCATCGCGCAAGCGGCGGCGAGCGCGCTGACGGGCAAGTATTACTCCTGGGACGAACCCAAGACCGACCTGATCGCCGCGTCGCCCACCTTTGGCACCGTGCCCGCCGGACGGCAGGCGCCGGACGGCTGGTGGAAGTTCCTCGTGCAGCAGAATCCCTACGTGGCGCAGACTTGCGCGACGGCGAGCACAACGCCGCCCGCGACCGCCAAGCAATACGAGCGAGACGCGCCGTGCCTGCTGCTCTTCGTGGACCTGTCCGGCAGCGGCCAGGAAGATCTGGTCCTGTTCACGCGCGTCTACACGGCCGACAACAAGTACGCCACCCAAGGTTCACCGCATGCGTACCGCCGCAAGGCGGACGGTGGCTGGCTGCACCTGGGCAGGCTGGAAACGCCGCAGGGCGCAAAGCGGGCCAGCGGCACCGAAACGCAATGGGCGCTGGACGACGGCCAGATCCGCACCGAAGCCCCCAAGGAGCGCGACCTGATCCTGGGCGACTTCCGCCTGCAGTTGCACTAGACGGCGCAACAGGGCGCCGCCTCGCCCCGGCCGCGATGGCTTGCCGGTGCAGGCATCGCAGGCGGCCGCCCTGCCCTGGTCCGAAATACGCCTACGCGTCTTCCAGATCCGGCGTGCCGGGGAACTGGCTGCTCAGCAGCGCCAGCGCGCCCTTCTCGGCCAGCGCGGCGTTCGGGTACACGTTCCTGGTGTCTTCCAGCGGTGGAAAGCCCAGCACCCGCACCCGGACGTGATAGCCCTCGGGGGTTTCGGCGAACTCGATGTCGAAATTACGCTCTTCGATCCAGCCGGACCGTTGCGGTTTCCATTCCATGGCGATGCGCTCCCTGTCGATGCAGCCGGCCATCGCGGCCACGGCCGGCCCCGTTCCGTGGCGAAGACGGAACAAGGCCAGCCCGGCCCGGCTCGAAGACGCTATTCCTGCTTGGTGGGCGCCTCTGCCGGCCGCGCCGCCGGCTCTTCCGGCGCGGGCGCAAACAGGTCCCAGCACGCCATGAACAAGGCGGCGATCAAGGGACCGATGACGAAACCGTTCAGGCCGAACAAGGCCATGCCGCCCAGCGTGGAGATCAGCACGGCGTAGTCCGGCATCTTGGTGTCCTTGCCGACCAGGATCGGGCGCAGGATGTTGTCCACCATGCCGATGACCAGCACGCCGAACAGGATCAGCACCACGCCCTTGACCGTCGCGCCGGTCAAGAGGAAATAGATCGCCACCGGCGCCCAGATCAGGCCCGCGCCCACCGCCGGCAGCAGCGACAGGAAGGCCATGATCACGCCCCACAGCATGGCGCCCTGGATGCCCAGGATAGAGAACATGATCCCGCCCAGCGCGCCCTGCGACGCGGCCACGGCGATGTTGCCCTTGACGGTCGCGCGCACCACGGTGGTGAACTTGAGCAGCAGGTGATGCTTGTGGGTTTCGCTCAGCGGAATGGCGCGGCTGATGCGCGCCGACAGCCGGGGCCCGTCGCGCAGCAGGAAGAACAGCAGGTACAGCATGATGCCGAAGCTGATCACGAACTGGAAGGTGTCCTGCCCGATGCTCAGCGCCTGCGTCGCCAGGAACTGGCTGACCTGCATCGCGCCGGCGCTGAGCTTTTCCTGCAGGCTGGGGATGTCGGCCAGATCGAAGCGCGCCAGGATGTCATGCACCGATGGCGGCAGCGCCTCCATGGCCTGCTGGAAATAGGCGCCGAAATTCAGCTGCCCGGACTTGATGCTCTGGTAGAGATTGGCGCCTTCGCGCACCAGCGAGCCGCTGATGAAGGCGACCGGCATGATCACCAGCAGCAGGACCAGCAACAAGGTGATCAGCGCGGCCATGTTGCGCCGGCCGCCCAGGCGCGCGCTCAGCCGTCGCTGCAGCGGCGCGAAGATGATGGCGAGGATGGCGCCCCAGAACACCGCGCCGTAGAACGGCCACAACAGCCAGGCGAACGCGAGGGTGACGCCGGCCAGCAGAAGCAGGAAGACGCGGTAGTGCAGGCTGGAGGATTGGCTCATGGTCGATCCTGGATGCGGCTGGCGCCGCGAGAAAGGCATTGTACAAAGCCGGTGTCGCAGCGCCCGCCGGCGGTCCGGTCAGGTTGGGCACGGTAGCGCTAGCGCCGGACCGCCGCAGGCGCTGCCGCCGATCCCGCCGCTGCGGCTGCCGGCGCCGGCACAGGCCTGGCTTCGGAGGCCGGCACGGGCCCGGCCACGGGAGCGGGCGCAGTTCCGGACGAGGGCACAGCACCGGACACGGGCGCAGCACCGGCCGAAGGGGCCGACGCGGACCCGGCCGCAGGCGCCGACACCGCACCCGTCGCAGGCGTCGACGCCGCCCCGGCCGAAGGCGTCGCCGCCGGATCCGTCAGGCTCGGCCCCGCCGCCCGGCGGATCTGTTCCCGAGCCCGCTCCAGATCGTCCGATTGCGCGTTCAGGCCTTGCAGGCGCAGGTTGAGCGCCTGCTGCAGCGAAGGCGTGGCCACGCGCGCCTGTC
>NZ_JAGTJY010000131.1:0-15260 GCF_018195695.1 Achromobacter sp. Marseille-Q0513
TGGGGCAGCGGGGGGACGGTGGTCACCTCCCCCGCGGCGGGGGGCGCTTTCGTGAAGTCCTTGGAAGGCAAGACGCTGCCGGCCGTGGCCGTGCTGGAAGCCCGCGCCGCCTGAGTCCCTGGTTGACGCGTCCGGCAAGAACGCCGGTTCGGCCTTGCGGCGGGACCGGCGTTTTTCTTCGCGCGTCGGCGCAAGGGATGCCGGGCGCCCGCCGTTCCGGCTATCGTCGTCTTGGCCGTTGATCTGGCCCCGACGCCGGACAGCCGCCTTGGTGTAGGCTTGGCGGTCCCACCGACGCTTCTTTCCCAGCCTATGAACCTGCGCTTTTTCCCTGGCCTGAACCACCTGCGCGGCCTGAGCCGCGATGCCGCCCGCCGCGATGTCATGGCCGGCCTGAGCGTGGCCGCCGTGGCGCTGCCAGTGGGCCTGGCCTACGCCGCCATGATGGGCGTGCCGCCGGTGGCCGGCTTGTGGGCGGCGATCGCCGGCATGCTGGGCTACGCGGTGTTCGGATCGTCGCGCACCCTGATCGTCGGGCCTGATACCGCGACCTGCACGCTGATCGCCGCCACGCTCACCGGCATGGCGCTGACCGATCCGCAGGACCGGCTGGGGGCGGCCACCGGCATCGCGCTGACCGTGGGCGTGGGCTGCCTGATCGCGCGGGTGCTGCGGCTGGGCGTATTGGCCAACCTGCTGTCGCGGCCCGTGCTGATCGGCTACATGGCGGGCGTGGCGATCACGCTGGCGCTGTCGCAGCTCAGCGGCCTGACCGGCGTGGGCCTGCGCAACAGCGGGCTGATCCATCCCTTCCTGGAGCTGTCGCGCCGCCTGCCGGAAATCCGCATCCCGACGCTGGCGCTGGGGCTGGGCTCCTGCCTGCTGCTGATCGCGCTCAAGCGCTGGCGGCCCAACTGGCCCGGCCCCATCCTGCTGGTGGTGGGCGCCTGCGCGGCGTCCTGGGCCTTCGATTTTCCCGGCATGGGCATCGCCGTGGTGGGCGAGGTGCCGGCTGGCCTGCCGGCGCTCAGCCTGCCGGTGCGGCTGGACGGCGTCGATGACATCCTGCTGGGCGCCGCTGGCGTGCTGGTGGTGAGTTTTTCCAGCGGCATCGTCACCGCCCGCAGCTTCGCGGCCCGCAGCGGCGAGCATATCGATCCGAACCGCGAACTGGTCGGCTTCGGCGCGGCCAACGTGGCCGCCGGGCTGTTCCAGGGCTTCGTCGTGACCGGCGCCGACTCGCGCACGGCGGTGGGACTGGTGGCGGGCGGCTCGTCGCCGCTGGTCAGCATCAGCGCGGCGGCGGCGCTGGCCGTGGTCGTGGGCCTGCTCAGCGGGCCGCTCTATTGGCTGCCGCAGGCCGTGCTGTCGGCCATTTTGCTGCTGGCGGCGGCCAGCCTGTTCGACGGGCACGCCTTCATGCGGCTGGCCCGCATTTCCCGCATCGAGCTGGCGTTCGGCGTGCTGGCCGCGGTCGGCGTGGTCGGCTTCGGCGTGCTGCAGGGAGTGGCCGTGTCGGTGGGCGCGACGCTGCTCTATGCCATGTACGTGTC
The DNA here is from genome assembly GCF_018195695.1 of Achromobacter sp. Marseille-Q0513. Classification (NCBI taxonomy): domain Bacteria; kingdom Pseudomonadati; phylum Pseudomonadota; class Betaproteobacteria; order Burkholderiales; family Alcaligenaceae; genus Achromobacter; species Achromobacter sp. Marseille-Q0513. The sequence continues at coordinate 1,554 of NZ_JAGTJY010000131.1, forward strand.
GGGCAATCCGCGCGACGCGCTGCTGGGGCGCCAGCCAGGCGAGTCGGTGCTGGGCAAGCTGCACTTGAATCCGGAGGCGCAACCCGTGCCTGGCACGGTGATCTGGCTGTTCGAGTCGCCGGTATGGTTCTTCAATGCCGACACGTTCCGGCGGCGCGCTCGCGAGGTCATGGACCAGGCCGGCGACGTGCAATGGTTCGTGCTGGACGCCGAGGCCATGACCCAGGCAGACGCCGACGCGGTCGAGGCGCTGTACGAACTCAAGCGCGAGCTGGACGCGCGCGGCATGACGCTATTGGTGGCGGGCGGGCACGGCCAGTTCCGCACCGCGCTGGAGCGTTCGGGCCTGGTGAAGAAGATCGGTCGCGACAAGATCTTCGGCAGCCCGGAACAGGCGGTGGACGCCATCGAGCGCTGGCGCCAGCCGGCGCCGGCCGAGCTGGGCTGATGCGGCGCATTCCTCCTGGAGCCGGCCAGCGCAAGGGCGGCTGTGCCGGGCGCTGTCGCCGCCCAGGGCATTCTGACGGGGAATTCGACTATTCTGCTCAATGCACGGATGCGGCAATTCCTGTTTCGCGACCGCGCGCCGCTAGTCCGCAAGATCTATCGAGGGCGACGATTCGATGACCGAGCACAGCAAGACCTGGCGTCACAGCACCACGACCCGCAGCTGGTCCGCCAGCAGCGGTTCGCCGAGTGAGCCGTCCGGCGGGGCTGAGGCCTCTGGCGATGGCAGCGTCCATGTCAGCGAAGAATGGAGCTATGCCGGCAGCGACCAGGAAGGGTCGTTCGACGTCCGGATCAAGAACGGCGCGGTCACGGTAAACGGCTGTCGCTACGACAGCCTGGATCAGGTTCCGCGCGAGCAGCGCGAGCGCATCGAAGCCTTGCAGCAGGAGATGGGCCGCGGATCCCTGCAGGACATGCTGAGGCAGGCGGGCGTGGACATCAGCGAACTCAAGCAATGGACGGGACCGCGCAACGGCGTGGAGCCCGGCACGATCATGGGCGCGGACATGTCCGGCGAGCGCGATGCGGCGCCGGCCGTTCGTCTCGTGTCGCCGCCAGATGACGGCATGGCTGCCGCGCCGGGCGAAGTGCCGCGCAGCGGCATCCGACCCTGGATGATTCTGCTCGCGCTCGCAGGCGTCGGCATGGGCTTGCTGATACTGCGCCTGGTGGGGGTCTCCTAGACGCTGCGCGCGCTTGAGGGCGTCGAGGCGCTGGCCAGGGAGCGGTTCCGGGCGCGCCGCAGCGCTCAATCGATGATGTGATACCCGCCGTCGATATACAGCGTCTGCCCCGTCATGCGCCGCGCGGCATCGGTGGCCAGCCAGGCCGTGGCCTCGCCCACGTCGTCGATGGACACCAGGCTGCGCGCGGGCGCCTTGGCCTGGGCACGGTCCAGCAGCGTGTCGAACTCGGCGATGCCCGAGGCGGCGCGCGTCTTGAGCGGTCCCGGCGAGATCGCATGCACGCGGATGCCTTGCGGCCCCAGCTCGGCGGCCAGGTAGCGGGTGGCCGATTCCAGCGCGGCCTTGACCGGCCCCATCATGTTGTAGTGCTCGACCACCATCTGCGAGCCGTAGTAGCTCATGCAGAACAGCGCGCCGCCGTTCTTCATCAGCGGCTCGGCCAGCTTGGCCATGCGGATGAAGGACCAGCAGGACACGTCCATGGCCTGCAGGAAGCCGGCCCGCGAGCAGTCGGTGACGCGGCCGTGCAGGTCCTCGCGCGGCGCGAAGGCGATGGAATGCAGCACGAAGTCCAGCGCGCCCCATTCGCGCTCCAGACGCTCGAACACGGCCTCCAGTTCGCCTTCGTGCAGCAGGTTCAGCGGCATCAGCACGTCGGCCTGCACCTGCTCGGCCAGGGGTCGGACGTGGGGCAGGGCCTTGTCGTTCAGATAGGTCACGGCCAGTTCGGCGCCCATGGCGCGGAAGGCCTTGGCGCAGCCCCAGGCGATGGAATCGGCATTGGCTATGCCGGTGATCAGGCCGCGCTTGCCGGCCAGCGGTAGCGGCGCGTTCATCGTTGTTTCACCAGGGCGAGCGTGTGCTGGGCGATGATCAGCTCCTCGTTGGTGCGGACCACGTAGACGCCGATGCGGCTGTCGTCGCTGGAGATGCGCGGCCCCTGATGGGCGTTGCGTTCCGGGTCCAGCTTGATGCCCAGCCAGCCCCAGTGCTCGCTGATGGCCTGGCGGATGGCGGGGGAGTTCTCGCCCACGCCGGCGGTGAAGACGATGGCGTCGATGCCGTTCATGGCGCAGCCCAGGCCGGCCATGCCCTCGGCCACGCGCCAGGCGAAGTAGGACAGGGCCAGTTTCGCGCCGGGCGCGTCGCTGGCCAGCAGCTCGCGCATGTCGTTGCCGATGCCGGACAGGCCCTTCATGCCGCAGTCGTGATAGAGCAGGTGCTCGATCTCGTCATGGCTCATGCCGCGTTCCATCATCCACAGCACCACGCCGGGGTCCAGCCGGCCCGGCCGCGTGCCCATGGGCAGGCCCTCCAGCGCGGTGAAGCCCATGGTGCTGTCCACGCTCTTGCCCTGGTGGATGGCGCAGGCCGACACGCCCGAGCCCAGGTGGGCGGCGACGATCTTGCCCATCGCGACCTCGGGCAGCGCGCGCTGCAGGCGCTGGGCGATGTACTCGTAGGACAGGCCATGGAAGCCGTAGCGCCGCACGCCCTGCTGGTACAGCGAGTCGGGCAGGGCGTAGCGGTCGGCCACCTCGGAATGGCTGCGATGGAAGGCGGTGTCGAAGCAGGCGACCTGGGGAATCCAGGGGCGGCGCTCGCGGATCACGCGGATGGGCGCCAGGTTGTTGGGCTGGTGCAGCGGCGCCAGCGGGGTGTAGGCATCCAGCCGCGCCAGGATGTCGTCATCGATCAGCACTGGCTCGGACAGCTCGGGGCCGCCGTGCACCACGCGGTGGCCCACGGCCAGCGGCGCGCCGCCCAGGTGGCCGCTGAGCCAGGTGCCCACGACTTCCTGGCCATTGGGCACGTCGGGCGCGTGGCTGGGAGCGATGTCGCGCTCGACCAGCGTCTGGCCGGCGGCATCGCGCACCCGCAGGCGCGGGTGCGTGGTGCCGATGCCTTCGAGCTGGCCGCCCAGGCGCGGCGCCAGCTCTTCCTTGCCGTCGATGTCGTAGAGGTAGAACTTGATGCTGGAACTGCCTGCGTTGATGACGAGGATGGTGTCGGACATGGAATGGGGGAATCCGTTGCGGTGGGCGAAGGACGAAACCGAAGCCTGGCCGGCCTCAGGCCAGCGGGCGGGCCTGCTGCTGGGCCAGGTGGTGCGAGTAGATCGCCGCCACCGCCGCCGAGGCCAGGCGCGAGCGCGGGCTGTCCGCGCGGCTGGTCAGGATGATGGGCACGCGCGCGCCCAGCACGATGCCAGCGGCCTCGGCGTTGGCCAGGAAGGTCAGGTTCTTGGCCAGCATGTTGCCGGCTTCCAGGTCCGGCACCACCAGCACCTGGGCCACGCCCGCCACGTGCGAGCGGATGCCCTTGATGCGGGCCGCTTCCGGGCTGATGGCGTTGTCCAGCGCCAGCGGGCCGTCCAGCAGGCCGCCGGCGATCTGGCCACGGTCCGCCATCTTGCACAGCGCGGCGGCTTCAATGGTGCTGGGGATGCTGGGCGTGACCTGTTCCACCGCCGACAGGATGGCCACGCGCGGCTCGCCCAGGCCCAGCCCGTGATGCAGGTCGATCACGTTGCGGATGATGTCGGCCTTGGTTTCCAGGTCGGGGAAGATGTTGATCGCCGCGTCGGTGATGAACAGCGGCTCCGGGTAGGTGGGCACTTCCATGATGAACACATGGCTGATGCGGCGGCTGCTGCGCAGCCCGGTGTTGCGCGCGACGACCTCGTGCATGAGTTCGTCGGTGTGCAGGCTGCCCTTCATCAGCAGGCTGGCCTCGCCGCTGCGCACCAGCGCCACGGCGGTCTCGGCCGCCGCGTGGCTGTGCGGCGCGTCGACGATGCGCGCGTCGCCCAGGTTCAGGCGGAACTGCGCGGCGGTTTCGCGGATCTTGCGCTCCGGACCGACCAGGATGGGCTGCAGCAGGCCCAGGTCGCGCGCTTCCAGCGCGGCCGACAGCGACGGTTCGTCGCAGGGATGGGCGATGGCGCAGGGCGCGGCCGACAGGGTCTGGGCGCGGGCGATGAGCTTGTCGTAATGCGTGGAGGACGGCAGGTTCATTGCGGTTTGGTCTTGTTGTTGGCGGGTTTGCGGGCGGCGGCCGATTTGGCGGCGGCTGTGGTTGTGGTCTTCGACGCGGTTTTGGTTGCCGCCTTCGTGGAGGCCTTCGCGCCTGTTCCGGCGGCCAGCGCCGTCACGGCGCGGGTGCGCCTGGCGGCCTGCTTCGCGGCCGCACCGGCGGGCTCGACGGCGGGATCGGCCACGGCGGCCTTGACGCGCTGGCGCGCCGGCGCGGCGGTCTTGCGCGCAGTCGTGGCCTTGCGTGGCGCGGCGGTGTCGCGCGGCGTGGCGCCGTTGCGGCCGTGGTGCTCGGCGCGGCGCGCGGCCGCCTCGAAGATATGCTCCATTTCGCCCAGGCTTTCGCGCGCCGCCGCGCTCAGCGGCTCGGCGGCTTCCAGCACCCGCTTCATCTCTTCCAGCGCGGTACGGATGGCGGCGGGCGTTTCGCCCTCCAGCAGGCGCGGCATGGCGTGGATGGCGGCGGGCGCGTCCAGCGTCAACATCAGCGCCTGGTCGCGGGTCAGGTCCTTGAATTCCTGCAGCGTCATGGCGTTGTCGGACTCGGCGCGCATCTTGCGGATCAGCGCGAAGCTGCGTTCGTCCAGGCCGCCCTCGGCGCCGGCCACGTACAGCAGCATGCGCACGGCGGCCACGCGCAGTCCGCCTTCCTGCAGTTGCGAGCGCAGCTCGGCGGCGCGGGCCACCATGAAGTCGCGGTGTTCGGGCGACACGCCGGGATGGCGGCGCGGCAGGCCGTCCTGCGCGCCCAGGCCGGCCAGGTCCTGCACCACTGGCGAACCGTAGATGCTCATGAAGCTGCGCTCGGCGGCCGAGTCACGCAATTCCTGCCAGATGTTCAGGCTGGTCTCGATCCAGTTGGACACCATTTCCTGGGCCACCAGGAACGGATTGGCGGACGAGACGGGCTGGCGGTGCTCGCGCACCTGCTCGGCCACGCGGGCGATGGGGGCGACCAGCGGGTTGCGGTCGGAAATCAGCTCATAGGGCAGGCGCAACGGATGCAGGCGCTGCAGCCATTCGGCCGATTGCGGCGTCACGGTGGCGCGCAGCCAGGGCTGCACGAAGCTGCGGTACATGCCCAGGTTGATGTCCGAGATGCGGGCCACGGCGGCGAAACGGCGGTCGTCGTCTTCCTTGCGGTCGACGATGGCGCGCACATCGTCCAGCCGGCGCTCCTCGAACGACAGCACGTAGTCGCCCTGGGCCAGGTCGGCGTTCGGCGTGTCCGGCGTCTTGTCGGTGATCTCGGCTTGATAGATGCCGGGAGGCAGCACGTCGATCATGTCGATGTTCGACGTGAATTCCTGATGTTCCTTGCGGGCCACGCTGCCGGACACGAAGATGCCCAGGTGGCCGATGCTCTCGTGCACGGCGTAGACGATGGTCTGGCCGTGGGCCAGCACTTCGGCGTCATCCTGGTACAGATCGGGGATCCAGCCCAGCGCCTGCGGCGGCGGCGTGATGTTGTCGCCCTTGGAGCAGAACACGACGATGGGCGAGCGGATGTTGCGCAGGTCGATGCGGATGCCGTCGGACGTGACCAGCCCGGCGGTGGCCAGGCGGTTGCCCACGAACAGCTTGTCCACGATGTACTGGATCTCGGGGCCGTTCAGGAACACGTGGCCGCCCCACCATTTCTCGAAGCTCAGGTAGCGGCCCGCCTCGGTGTCGACCTTGGAGTAAAGGCTGTACTGCTTGCTCCAGAGGGTGTTGGCCGGGTTCAGGTTCTCGAAGTTCTGCACCAGCCAGGCGCCGTCGAACTTGCCGTTGCCGATGTCGCTCGTGAGCGCGGTGAGCCAACTGCCGCCCAGCAGGCCGCCGGAATAGCGCATGGGGTTCATGCCGCGCCAGCCGGCCCAGTAGGACAGCGGCGCGCCGGCCACGATGATGGGGCCGAACAGCTCGGGCCGCACGGCGGCGGTCATCATGATCTGCCAGCCGGCCTGGCAATTGGCCACGACCACGGGCTTGCCTTCCGCGTCGGGATGGCGGGCGATGATCTCTTCCAGGAAGCGCGCCTCGGCCTGGATCACGTCCTCGACCGTCTGGGTCGGCATGGGCTGGGGCAGGAAGGTGGCGAAATAGCAGGCATGTCCGGCGCGCAGCGCCACGCCGATCTCGCTTTCCGGCTTGAAGCCGCCGATGCCGGGGCCGTGGCCGGCGCGCGGGTCGACCACCAGGAAGGGGCGCTTGATCGGGTCGGTTTCGACGCCTTGGGGCGGCGTGATGCGCAGCAGGCCGTAGTTGACCGGACGGGGGAATTCGCGGCCATCCAGCACCAGCTCGTATTCCATGCTCAGCACGTTGGGCGCGCGCTTGGCCATGTGCTGGTGGTACTGGTTGCCGCGCTGGCGCATCACGTCGGCGTAGAGGACGCCGCGTTGCCAGGCATCCACTGCGTACTCATAGGCGGCCGTCCAGGGGTTGGCGGACGGGGCGGGGTCGCGATCCTTGCCGGGTTCGGCCATGGCGATCTCCTGTATAGGCGGGTAGCTTTCCGGCATGGATGCACGCCGGACCGATTCCAGAGTGGAACCGGTTGACTTGACCTCCCCATTACACCGCAATCGATGTTGCATCGCAACATAGGCGGGTTTGATACAGGTCAAACCTCGGCGGACTATGCGTCCCTTCTTATCGTTCCCGGCCGGCCTGCGCGCCGGGAGCGTTACTCGGGGTCGTGGCAGACGGCTTCGATGCGATTGCCGCAGGGATCGAGCAGGAAGGCGGCGTAGTAATGCGGGTGATAGTGCGGACGCAGGCCGGGCGCGCCGTCGTCGCGGCCGCCATGCGCCAGGCCGGCGGCATGGAAGCGGTCCACGGCGCTTTTGCTGGCCGCCTTGAAGCACCAGTGGCGACGCGCGTCGCCGCCGGCCTGCGAGGACGCGAAAACCGACAGATAGGTATGGCCGGCGTCGCCGGGGCGGCAGCGCTCGCCGTAGCCCAGGGCGTCCTCGCGGTCGTAGACCTTGGACGCGCCCAGTGCATCCATCACCGCGTCATAGAACGGGCGCGCCTCGTCCAGTCGAGGGACCGTGATGGAGACGTGGTCGAGCAGCTTCATCGCGGCGCGTCGCCGGCGTCAGCGTCGCGCGGCCGCGTTGTGATCCAGCCACTTGCGAATGCTGGGGCGTTGCCACTGCGCCTCGGCATAGGCGCGCAGCGTGTCGGTCAGCAGATCGTCCAGCCACAGGCGGCGCAGCGCGGTGGCCAGGTCGGCATCGGCGATGCTCCAGGCGTCGAACAGCGTGGCCTGGCCGGCGCCGATCAGCGCCCCGCTGACCTGGATCAGCTTGGCCGCGGCCGCGTGGCCGTCGCCGGACAGGGGCTGGCCGGGCTGGTCCCAGAACACGGTTTCGGTCGGGCGCTCCTGGCGCAGGGCGCCCAGGTCGCTGCGCAGCCAGGCCTGCAGCTGGCGCGCGCGGGCGCGGGCCTGGGGGGCCTCGGGATACAGCGCCAGATGATCGGGCGCCGGATAGAGCTGTTCCAGGTATTCGGCGATGGCCGTCGATTCGGTCAGGTGGAAATCGCCGTGGGTCAGGGCGGGCACGCGGGACGTGAGGGAACGGCTCTGGAAGGGCACCATGCGCTGCTCGCCCGCCGACAGGTCGATGGGGCGCACTTCGAAGGCCAGTTTTTTCTCGGTCAGCGCGACATAGGCCGACATGGCGTAGGGGCTGAGGAACTGGGAATCGACGAATAGCGTGAAAGGGGCGCCCAATTGAGTTCTCCGGTCAGGCGGTTGCTGGATGATGTAGACAAGCCTTGGGCCGCGCCGCCGTGGCGATGCGGCCCTACAGCGTAACGCAATTGAAATTTCGCGTGTCGCGCGGGCGCCTCAGTCAACGATGAACAGGCGCGCGCCGGTGGGCGTGGACGAGCGGTGGGGCTCGGCCTGGTCCGCCACCTGGTAGCTCATGCCCGGCGTCAGCACGAAACGGCGGCCATCCTCGAGCTCGGTGTGCAGCTCGCCGTCCAGGCAGAAGAGGATATGGCCCTTGCTGCACCAGTGGTCCGCCAGGTAGCCGGGGGAATATTCCACCATGCGCACGCGTACATCGTCGAACTGGCGCGTGCGCCAGTAGGCGACGCCGGTTTCGCCGGGATGCTCGGTGCGTTCGACCTCGTTCCAGTCGGTGGTGCCGAAGGGGATGTTGCTCATCTTCATGATCGATCCTGCCCCGCGGTCGCGCGGGTGGTGGTTGCAAAGTGGGGGGATTCAGGCGGCCAGTTTCTTCTGCCAGAACATGGCGCGGCCCGTGTGCTCGTCCAGCGCGTAGCCTTCGTAGCCCTGCCTGCGGTACAGGCCCTGCGCCACCGCGTTGCCTTCCAGCACTTCCAGCGTGATCTTGCAGCAGCCCAGCGCGCGGCCGCGCTGTTCCAGCGCGGTCAGCAGCGCCTTGCCCACGCCCTGGCCCTGGAAGCGGGGCGAGACGCCCAGGTCGTGCAGGTTCAGCAGCGGACGGCAGGCAAAGGTGGAAAAGCCTTCGAGATAGATGGCCACGCCGGCCGGCTGGCCGTCCACGCGGGCCAGCAGCGCGCGCGCGGTGGGGCGGCGGGCCAGTTCGGGGATCAGGTCGCGGTGGACATGGGCCGGCAGGGGCGTGTTGCCGCCCATGGGGCCGCTGGCGTATTCGTCGAGCATGGCCAGCACCTGGCGGCCATGTTCCGGGTTGTTGAAATCGACGTCGATGATTTCCAGCATGATGGGGTTCCTGCGCTTCCGCCTTGTCGCATGGGCTCCTGGCTGCCTGCCGGCGGCCGGTCCCGGTTCTGGTTGCGCCGTCGTCGTTGGACGGCGTGCCGGGGCCGGCATGCGCGGCAAGCGGCCCCGTCCGCAATTATGGCGCGGTTGCCGACCGTCTGCGCCCACGCATTGAAAAAACGGCGCGCAGCCCCTATCTTCTATCCATTGGATGGCCGATTCCGGCGCGGCCGGCGGCTGCAACCCTTTCAATGGGCTGGGACATGGAGTTCAAGGACTACTACGGCATACTCGGCGTGGAGCGCAGCGCCTCGGACGACGAGATCCGTCGGTCCTACCGCAAGCTCGCCCGCAAATATCATCCCGACGTCAGCAAGGAAAGCGACGCCGAGGCCCGCATGCGCGACGTCAACGAAGCCTACGACGTGCTGCGCGACCAGGAAAAGCGCCAGGCCTACGACAACCTGGCGGCCGGCGTGTCGCCGGATGGCGGCTTCCAGCCGCCGCCCGGCTGGGACGAAGGTTTCGAGTTCCATCGCGGCGCGGCGCCCGGCGACGAGGCGCAATTCAGCGAATTCTTCTCGTCCCTGTTCGGCGGGGCGCGGCGGCATGCGCCGCAGCAGGACTTCCGCGCGCGCGGCGAGGACCATCACGCGGCGATCGAGGTCGACCTCGACGACGCGCTGCATGGCGCCACCCGCGACATCAGCCTGCGCTCGATGCGGGTGGACGATCAAGGCCGCCCGCAGATGAGCACGCGCACCCTGAGCGTGCGCATTCCGGCGGGCGTGCGCGAAGGCCAGTACATCCGCCTGGGCGGGCAGGGCATGCCGGGCTACGGCGGCGGCGAGAACGGCGACCTGTATCTCGAAGTGCGCTTCAAGCCGCATGCGCGCTATCGCGCCGAGGGCCGTGACCTGTACATGTCCTTGCCCGTGGCACCGTGGGAAGCGGCCCTGGGCGCGCAGGTCGAGGCGCCCACGCCCGGGGGCACGGTGGAAGTGTCCATCCCCGCGGGGTCGGCCAATGGCCGCAAGCTGCGGCTGCGCGGCCGGGGCATACCTGGCGATCCGCCCGGCGACCTGTACCTGGTGCTGGAATTGGCGCTGCCGCCGGCCGACACCGAGGCCGCCAAGCAGGCCTATCGCAAGATGCAGCAGGACCTGCCCTTCAACCCGCGCCGGCACCTGGGAGCCTGAACATGAAGAAAGTCGTCATCGCCAGCGCCACCGTGGTGGGCAAGTCGCAGCCACTGGACGCAAACGAGCTGGCGCACGCCTGCGGCGCCGAAGTGGAATGGGTGGCCCGCCTGGTGGAGGTGGGCATCGTCAGCGCCGCCGGCGACCGCCGGGAAGAATGGCGGTTTCACAGCCTGGACCTGCGGCGCGCCCGCGAGGCGCGCCGGCTGGAACGTGATTTCGACGCCGGTCTGGACGCCGTGGCGCTGATTCTGGATCTGAGCCAGGAAGTGCGCAGGCTGAAGGCGCAACTGCGTGTGCTGGGGGGTGACGCGGAGTAGGCGCGGGGCAAGAACCGGACTTGCCCGCAAGCCAGGTGGTCTGCCGGGGCGAGGCACGCGGTGCATGGCGGCTTCAGTCGGATGACCAGGGGTTCAGCAACGGCGTGCCCAGTGGCGTGAAGTCGGCCACATTGCGCGTGACGACGATCATGCCGTGTACCAGTGCCGTCGCCGCGATCAGCGCATCCCGTTCGGAGCGCAGGTCCGGCACGTGCAGGGCGGCGCAGCGCCGCGCGATCTTGACGTCTATCGGCAAGACCTGGGCGGCGAACGTGGGCATCACGCGGCCGTTCATCCAGGCGCGCAGCACGATGTCTTGTCGTGGATCCTTGCGCTCCGCGCGTTGAATCCCGATTTCGAGTTCCATGACGGTGATGGCGGACAGGAACAAGGCAGACGTGTCCACATTGGCTATCCATGCGGACACCTTGGCGTTGGCCTGGCCGGCGCCTGCCTTGCGAAGTTCGGAAACGACATTGGTGTCGAGCACGTACCTCATTGGCCGGCGGATGGCTGGAACACGAGTTCCAGACGGGGCGGATCGAATTCGATGTTTTCGATGCCGGGCATGGCCAATGCCTGGGCGATGGTTTGCCGCTGTGGCGTCTGGCCGGACAGCGTCTCTGAGTGTGACTGGGCATGCGGGTGGCCGGCCTGTTGCCTGGAGCGGGTAACCCGGCGCCGAGGCTGAACGCGGTGCGGACCGGTCATGCCGGTAGTGGCCGAGGGAGGGTTGCCCCTGGAATTGTTCGAATAGGCGGCGTGGGTCATGGTGGCATCTCCTGGCCTCGGAAATCGAGGCATGGACGCCACCTTACCGCTGCCCGCCGACCCCGCCTATTCGTACAAGCCGAAGTGACCGGCGCGTCCCGCCAGAGCGGCTCAGCCCGCGCCCTTGATCCGCTCGCGCAGCTCGGCCTGCCACTGCGTCGGCCGGCCCAGGTAGCGGCCCGGTTCCAGCAAGGCATAGCCGCCCTTGCGCTCCAGGGCGAAGGTCGGGAAGCCCGAGCCGCCGATCTGCGACAGCAGGCGGCGGCTTTGCGCGATGTGATCAAGCGTGGCGGCGCCGGCCGCGTCGGCCTGGGCGGCCGCGTAGGCGTCGGCGTCCAGGCCGATCTCGGCCGCCAGCTCCCGCAGCACGGCGGGATCGGCGATGCGTCGCCCTTCGACGTAATGGGCGCGCTGGATGCGCTTGAGCAGGTCCAGTCCGTTGCCGGCCAGGTTCTCGGCGGCCAGGATGGCGGTGGTGGGCGGTTCGGAATCGAACACGGCGCCGCCGTCGCGCAGCAGGCCATCGAAATAATCGGCGCCGAACGGCTGGCCGGTCAGGCCGGCGATGCGCTCGTCATGCGGCATGACGTAGCGCCGCAGCGCGTCGGTGACGGGCTGGCGGTTGCTGCCGGCCATCATGCCGCCGCCGTGGAGGGCGATGGCCAGGCCGGGCACGGCGCGGGCGGCGTCCACCAGCGGCGCGGCGCCGTAGCACCAGCCGCACAGCGGGTCGTAGATGTAGTGGAGGATGGGAGAGGATGCGTTCATGGCGTCATGTTAGGCGCCGGACGCGGCGGCAGATAGCCTGGCGCGGTAGCCAGACTGTTGCGCCGGCCGCGCGGATGGTCCGCGCGGCCGCGATGCCTTATCCCGCGATGCGCACGCCGACCCAGAACAGGCCGGCGGCCAACAGCATCGAGGCGGGCAGGGTCAGCACCCAGGCCAGCAGGATGTTGCGCACCGTGCCGCCCTGCAGGCCGCTCTTGTTCGCGATCATGGTGCCGGCGATGCCAGAGGACAGCACGTGCGTGGTCGACACCGGCAGGCTGAAGACGTTGGCCAGGCCGATGGCGCCCATGGCGGTCACCTGCGCGGACATGCCCTGCGCGTAGGTCATGCCCTGCTTGCCGATCTTCTCGCCCACGGTCAGCACCACGCGGCGCCAGCCGACCATGGTGCCGGCGCCCAGCGCCAGCGCCACGGCGACGATCACCCAGAAGGGCGCGTATTCGGTGGTGGCGGTCAGGTCGGTGCGCAGGCGTTGCAGGTCGGCGCGTTCGCGGGCCGGCAGTTCCTTCAGGCGCGCGACCTTCTTGGCCGTGTCGTCCAGGCACAGCAGGTAGCGGCGCACGTCGATGCGCTTGGCGGCCGGCAGGTCGCCGTAGTGGCTCACGCCCTGCAGGTCGGCCTGCAGCGCGGCGATGGTGGGCAGCGTCAGTTCGGGATCGCAGCGGAAGCTGGGCGGCAGGTCCGAGGCGCCGCCGCCGCGCTTGAGCGCCAGATAGTCGCCCAGCGTGGCTTCGTTGCGGTGGTAGAACGCGCTCAGGTGCGTGGCGGCGTCGCGGGTGCGTTCGATCTGGTAGGTGGTGCTGTTGGTGTCCAGCACGAAATTGGCGGGCACGATGCCGATCAGCACCAGCATGATCAGGCCGATGCCTTTCTGGCCATCGTTCGAGCCGTGCACGAAGCTCACGCCCATCGCCGACAGCACCAGCACCAGGCGGTTCCAGAACGGCGGGTGCTTCTTGTTGTCCAGTTCGCGCCGTTGCTCGGGCGTCTTGTGCATCTTCGACAGCGGTAGCCAGCGCTTGAGCGCCAGCAGCAGGCCGCCCGCGATCAGGAAGCCCGCCACCGGCGAGACCACCAGCGACAGGCCGATGTCGATGGCCTTGCCCCAATTGACGCCGTCGCCCAGCGGCAGGTCGGTGATCAGCGCATTGGCCAGGCCCACGCCCAGGATGGAGCCGATCAGCGTGTGCGAGCTGGAGGCGGGGATGCCGAAATACCAGGTGCCCAGGTTCCAGGCGATGGCGGCGGCCAGCATGGCGAACACCATGGCCAGGCCGCGTCCGGTATCCACGTTGATCAGCAATTCGACCGGCAGCAGGTGGACGATGGCATAGGCCACGCCCACGCCGCCCAGCAGCACCCCGAGAAAATTGAAGATCCCCGACAGCACCACCGCCAGATGCGGCGGCATGGCCTTGGTGTAGATCACCGTGGCGACGGCGTTGGCCGTGTCATGGAAGCCGTTGATGAATTCGAAGGCCAGGACGAAGGTCAGGGCCAGCACGAGGCTGAGGCCGACCCAGAGGTCTAGGCCATGGAAGAGGTCGAACATGGAGGCGGGGGGAGGTTCCGGCGAAGGTGCCGATTATTGCAGATTTGTGACCTGTCCCCGATGAGTCCGGACAAGCTCCCGGCATGGCGCCGGTCCGGGGGGGAAGAATGCGATAGCATCCGGGGTTCGGCGCCGCC
>NZ_JAGTJY010000131.1:15270-17244 GCF_018195695.1 Achromobacter sp. Marseille-Q0513
GTGGCGGATGAGTGAGGATCGGGGACTTGCCCCGGATGGGGCGGCACAGGCCCCGGCCAGGGCGCGGGCCGGGGGCGGAAGAGGGCGAGGCCACCGGGGTGCCGGCGCCGCCGGCGGAACCGCGGGGCCGGCCCCCCCCAGTTCCTCCATCCCCCCCCATCCCGCCATGAACGCCTCCGCCCGCTTAGTCCGCAGCCACCCTGACGAATTGCTCATCGGCCTGGTATCCGTGTCCGACCGCGCCTCCGCGGGCGCCTACCAGGACCAGGGCCTGCCCGCGCTGCGGGAATGGCTGGGGACGGCGCTGGCCTCGCCCTGGCAGGCGGTGGACCGGCTGATCCCGGATGAGCGCGCAGGCATTACCCGGACCCTGATCGAGCTGGTCGACGATTGCGGCTGCGATCTCGTGCTGACCACGGGCGGCACCGGCCCGGCCCGGCGCGATGTGACGCCCGAGGCCACCCTGGACGCCGGCACCCGCGAAATGCCGGGCTTCGGCGAGCAGATGCGCCAGATCAGCCTGCGTTTCGTGCCCACTGCCATCCTCTCTCGTCAGGTCGCGGTGATCCGGGAGACGGCCGAACACGCCGCCCTGATCGTCAACCTGCCGGGTCAGCCCAAGTCCATCCGCGAAACGCTGGAGGGCCTGAAGGGCGATGATGGGGCATCACTGGTGCCGGGCATCTTTGCAGCCATTCCATATTGCATCGATCTGATCGGCGGTCCCTACGCCGAGACCCGGCCCGAGGTGATCGCGGCCTTCCGCCCGAAATCGGCGCGCCGCGCGCCGCAGGCCTGAGTGGCCGCTGCGGTATAGTTTTTTCCTTGCCCATCAACCCCGTCTTGAGATGCCCGCCGACATGAAGGTCCGCCTCGCCCTGTCCCTTACGATTCTCGCCGCGTTGTCGGCCTGCGCCAATGTCAAGGACGTGCGCAGCCGCGATCCTGTCTTCTATGGTTCCACCCAGCGCAGCGCCGAGGATTACACCGCCTGCGTGGCGAGCGCCTGGAAGGCGCAGGGCATCAAGTTCGAGCAGAAGGCCGTGCGCAACGGCTTCGAACTTGTGCAAAGCGATAGCCTGGGCGTGGAGGCGGTGCTGACCACCACGCATTGGAAGGGCAAGACCGAGACCCGCCTGTCCACCCGCATCAACCGCCGCGATCAGACCATGATCGAGCCGGCCAACCTGTGCCTGTGATCATGATGGGCACGCGCCGCGATGTGCTGCGGCTGGGCGTGGCCGCGGCGGCCCTGTTCGCCGCCGCGCCGTTGCGCGCGCAGCAACAGCAGGGTTTCATTTCCCGCAAGCTCAACGCCCCGGTGCCGGGCGGCGTGGCCGTGCTGGCGCTGGGCGATGGCCCGACGGCGCCGGAGGTCACGTTCCTGGAACGGCGCACGCTGGTCGTGCGCGAGGAAGGGCGCCAGTGGATCGCCGTGGTGGGCATTCCCCTGTCGGCCAAGGCGGGCGAGCAGCGGGTGTCGATCAGCGACGCCAAGGGCGCGCGCGAGCTGGCTTTCACGGTCCGGCCGAAGGAATACGCCGCGCAGCGCATCACGCTCAAGAACCCGCGCCAGGTCAATCCCAGCGACGAGGACATGAAGCGCATCGAGCGCGAAATGGCAGAGCAGAGCGCGGCCAATCGAAGCTATCGCGCTGGCGTGACGCCCAGCAACCTGATTCTGGACCGTCCGGTGCAGGGCGGCCGCCTGTCGAGCCCCTTCGGCCTGCGGCGCATCTTCAACGGCGAGGAGCGCAATCCGCATTCCGGGCTGGATTTCGCGGTGCCTGCCGGCACGCCGATCAAGGCGCCGGCCGCTGGCGTGGTGACGCTGGTGGGGGATTATTTCTTCAATGGCAAGACCGTGTTCCTGGACCACGGCCAGGGCATGGTCAGCATGTTCTGCCACATGTCGGCCATCGACGTGAAGGTGGGGGACGAGGTGCCGCGTGGCGGGGTGGTGGGCAAGGTGGG
>NZ_JAGTJY010000132.1:0-17171 GCF_018195695.1 Achromobacter sp. Marseille-Q0513
CCCCGAAGCGCTCGCGCGCTTCCCCCCAGGGGGCATGCCTGCGGACCGGAGGAGAAGCCCCCCCAAGCGCTCGCGCGCTTCCCCCAGGGGCATGCCTGCGGACCGGCAAAGCCGGCTCCGCGGCATCCCGATAGTGCGGCGCTCCAAGTTGGGGCGCCGGAATAATGGCAGTTGAATCTTGATCATAGGAGCACTGATGACCATCGCCCCTCTCGTCCGCCGGCTCGCGCTTGCCGCCGCCCTGGGCCTGCCCGGCCTGGCCGCTGCCCAGGCGCCCACGCCCGTGGAGGTCTGGAAGACGCCCACCTGCGGTTGCTGTGAAGACTGGGTCAAGCACATGCGCGACAACGGTTTCGCGGTGACCACGCATGATGTCTCGGACACCGGTCCCATCCGCCGCAACGCCGGCATGGCCGACCATGGCTCCTGCCATACGGCGGTCGTCGGCGGCTACGCCATCGAAGGCCATGTGCCGGCCAGCGACGTGCGCCGGCTGCTGCTGGAGAAACCCGACGCCGCCGGGCTGGCGGCGCCCGGCATGCCGCTGGGCTCGCCCGGCATGGATGGCCCGGAGTATGGCGGACGCAAGACGCCGCACGACGTGCTGCTGGTGGACAAGCGCGGCGGCTCGAAGGTGTTCCAGGCCTATCGATAGGACGGATCCATCATTGCCGGCCACGGACGGGACGGGCCGTGGCCGCCCGGGGACGCCCTTGCCGCGACGGCGGGATCCGCGCGTTGAAACAATTCACCCACAACGCGCCAGGGGGTTCTCCTTGCACCGCAGCAAAAATGCGCCACAATCAATCAAACGCATTCCCCACCCCTCCCCCAGGCAGTCATGGCACAAATCGTCCTGTTCGAGAACATCCACCCCAGCGCCCGAGCCGTCTTCGAGGCCGCTGGCTACACCGACATCGTCACGCACGCCGCGGCCCTGCCGCCGGCCGAGCTGCGCGGCGCCCTGAAGGGCGCGCAGGTGGCGGGCATCCGTTCTCGCACCCACCTGGACGCCGGCCTGCTGTCCGACAACCCCGACCTGCGCGTCGTGGGCTGCTTCTGCATCGGCACCAACCAGGTCGACCTGGACACGGCCATGCAGCGCGGCATCCCGGTGTTCAACGCCCCCTTCTCCAACACGCGCTCGGTCGCCGAGCTGGTATTGGGCGAGGCCATCCTGCTGCTGCGCCGCATTCCTGAAAAGAACGCCCGCGTGCATCTGGGGCATTGGGACAAGAGCGCGTCCGGCGCCTTCGAAACGCGCGGCAAGACGCTGGGCATCGTGGGCTATGGCAACATCGGCTCGCAGATCAGCACGCTGGCCGAAGGCCTGGGCATGCGCGTGGTGTTCCACGACGTGGAAGCCAAGCTGCCGCTGGGCAATGCGCGCGCCGCCGGCTCGCTCAACGAGCTGCTGGAGCAATCCGACGTGGTCACGCTGCACGTGCCGGGCGGCAAGTCCACCGAGAACATCATGAACGCCGAGACCATCGGCCGCATGCGTCGCGGGTCCATCCTGATCAACGCCTCGCGCGGCGCCGTGGTCGACATCGACGCGCTGCACCAGGCGCTGAAGTCCGGCCATCTGGCCGGCGCGGCGCTGGACGTGTTCCCCACCGAGCCCAAGGGTCCGGACGAACCGCTGGACAGCCCGCTGATCGGCCTGCCCAACGTGATCCTGACGCCGCACATCGGCGGCAGCACGCAGGAATCTCAGGAAAACATCGGCCGCGAGGTGGCCGAGAAGCTGGTGCGCTTCCTGCAGGCCGGCACCACCAAGGGCGCGGTCAACTTCCCCGAGCTGCCCTACCTGGAACGCGGCGAGGGCACGCGCATCCTGCACGTGCACCGCAATGCGCCGGGCGCGCTGGGCACGCTGGACAACCTGATGGCGCAGCACGGGCTGAACATCGTCAGCCAGACGCTGCAGACCAAGGGCCAGATCGGCTACGTGATCACCGACGTGGAAGGCCAGGTCGACGACATCGTGATGAGCACGCTGCGCCAGCACCCCATCACGGTCCGCTGCGACCGGCTGTAGTCCGCGCCAGCCGCAATGCAAGCGCCCCATCCGGGGCGCTTTTTTCTTGGCGGCCGGGATCAGGGTTCGGCGGCGGCCGCCAACAGGCATTCGGCGATCTTGCCGCGCATGCTGCCGGGCTCGAACGGCAGCCGCCCGATCAGGCCGATCTCGCGCTGGAACGCGGCCTCGCCCAGCGGCAGGAGACGCAGGCCCGTCATGTCCAGGCGGCGCAACCTTGGCAACAGCGCCACGCCCAGGCCGTGGCGCACCATGTTGGCGATGGCCTCGATCTCGTCCAGTTCCACGGCCTCGTGCACGCGGATGCGCTGCTTCTTCAGGAACAGATCCACCACGCGGCCGCCGAAGGAAGCGCGGTCGTAGCGGATGAAGGGCTGCGTGGCCAGCAGTTCGCGCCACGGCGCCTCGGGCATGGCGGCGGGCACGGCCAGCGCCACCGGCTCGGACAGCAGTGGCTGCCAGCCCAGTTCCGGCGGCAGCGCGAAAGGCGGACGGATCAATACGGCCAGATCGACCTCGCCGGCCTCCACCCGCCCCAGCAAGGACAGCGACACGCCCGGCACGATACGCACGCGCACGTCGGGATACTGGGCGCGGAACAGGCCCAGCGCGCGCACCAGCAGATCCTGCTGCACCGAAGCGATTGCGCCGATGCGCAGCGACCCGCTGACGTGTCCCGCGCCGCCGGCGCTGGCCATGCGCTCGGCCATGGCCACCAGCTCCTCGGCCTGCGGCAGCATCTCGCGCCCGTGGACGTTCAGCACGGCGGCGCGCGCGCCCCGGTCGAACAGCTCCACGCCCAGGTAGTCCTCCAGGCGACGGATCTGCGCGCTGACGGCGGACTGGGTCAGGCCCAGCTGGGCGCCGGCGCCGGTGAAGGTGCCGTCCCGCGCCACCGCGATGAAGGTCTTGAACTCTTTGATCACTATCAATATTCTTGATGCTAAGGCACAAAAAATATCGTTTTTCAATCGAAAAAACAATACCTAAACTAGCCCTGCATGCTAAGGCGCGAGCGCCGCGATGCCAGCCGGACCCTGCATCCGGCGGCCTCCCGGCAAGCCGCGCCAGCAGATTCCCCGACTACCCAGCCTCCCTGGAGACTACGCATGACCGCTCAGACCAACCTGCCGCCGTTCCACCTGGCCTTCCCGGTACGCGACCTGGAAGAAGCCCGCGCCTTCTACGGCGTCAAGCTCGGCTGTCCCGAGGGCCGCAGCTCGCCCGAATGGATCGACTTCAATTTCTACGGCCACCAGATCGTCGCCCACCTGGCGCCCAGCGAGTGCGGCCACAAGGCCACCAGCGCCGTGGATTCGCATAATGTGCCCGTGCGCCATTTCGGCGCCGTGCTTTCCATGGAACAATGGGAAGACATGGCCAAGCGCCTGACCGATGCCGACACCGAGTTCGTGATCGAACCGTACATCCGCTTCAAGGGCGAGGTCGGCGAACAAGCCACCATGTTCTTCCTCGACCCGTCGGGCAACGCACTGGAATTCAAGGCCTTCAAGAACCTGGATTCCCTGTTCGCCAAATAATCTCTCCAATCAGGTTTCGTGCCGTTGAACGCAATACCCGCACCACCTTCTCCGGCCGAAACCCCCTGGCGCATCGAACCGCAGGGCGACCGCAGCCTGATCATTTCGTTCGGCGACCAGATCGACGCCGCGATCGGCCGGGCCTGCCTGGCAACGGCGCGCATGTTGCGCGACGCGCGCCTGCCCGGCGTGACCGACGTGGTGCCGTCCTTCTGCACGGTGGCGATCCACTACCGCCCTGACGCCAGCGCCGGCAGGCCCTGCCATGGCGCGCTGGCCGAGCGCATCGGCCAGTTGCTGGCAGGCGGCATCCCGGAAGGCGAGCTGGGCGGCCGCGAGATCGACATCCCTGTCTGCTACGGCGGCGAGCACGGCCCCGACCTGGCCGAGGTCGCGGCAGCGGCCGGCCTGACGCCCGATGACATCATCCGGCTGCACAGCGAGCCGCGCAGCATGGTCTTCATGCTGGGCTTCGCCCCCGGCCACGCCTACCTGGGCGTACACGACGAACGCCTGAACATCCCGCGCCGGCCCTCGCCGCGCACCGCCGTGCCCATCGGCTCGGTGGCCGTGGCCAACCGCCAGACCGTCATCTATCCCAACCGCCTGCCCGGCGGCTGGAACATCATCGGCGCCACGCCGCTGGCCATGTTCGACCCGGCCCGCGAACCGGCCGCGCTGCTGCAGCCCGGCGACTCGGTGCGCTTCGTGCCCATCGCCGAGGACGAATTCCAACGCCTGCGCGAGGCCGGCGCATGAGCCTGACTGTGATCAAGCCCGGCATGCTGTCCAGCTTCCAGGACCGCGGCCGCGACGGCTACCAGCACCAGGGCATTCCCGCCGCCGGCGCCATGGACGAGCGCGCGCACCGGCTGGCCAATGCGCTGGCGGGCAACGAAGGCGACCGCGCCACCCTCGAAATCACGCTGACCGGGCCGACGCTGCGGTTTGACGCCGCCGCCTGTTTCGCGCTGGCCGGCGCCGACCTGGGCGCGCAGCTCAACGGCCAGGACCTCCCCATGCACCGGCCGCTGGTCGCCCGGCCCGGCGACACGCTGGCCTTCGGCGCCCGTCCCGCTTCGGGTGCGCGCGCCTACCTGGCCGTGCATGGCGGCTATGCGCTGCCGCTGGTGATGGGCAGCGAGACCACCTATCTGCGCAGCGGCTTCGGCGGCTTCCAGGGACGCGCCCTGGCCCGTGGCGACGTGCTGCCGCTGCACGCCCCGCTGGACGCCGGGCGCGACCTGGCGGCGCTGCAGGAAGCGCTGTGGCAGATCCGCGTCTACCTGCCCGCCACGCTGGCCGGCAAGCGGCGCGACACCATCCGCTTCCTGCCGGGCCGCCACTGGCATGAGTTTTCCGACGCTTCCCGCGCCGCCTTCGCCGGCCAGGCGTTCCGCATCAGTCCGCAGTCCGACCGCATGGGCTACCGGCTGCAGGGGCCCGCGCTGGCCATGGCGCAGCCGCGCCAGACGCTGTCGGAAGCGGCCTGCTTCGGCACCGTGCAGGTGCCATCCGGCGGCGAAGCCATCATCCTCATGGCCGACCGGCAGACCACCGGCGGCTATCCCAAGATCGCGCAGATCGCCTCGGTGGACCTGCCCGCGCTGGCGCAATCGCTGCCCGGCCAGGAGCTGCGTTTCCAGCAGATCGAGCTGGACGAGGCGCAGCGCCTGGACGTCGAGCGCGAACGCGCCTTCGCCCAGCTGCAGGACGCGCTGGCGCCGATGCGCGCGCTGCTCTGACACGATCGGCGCCCGCGGGCGCCGCCCCACTCCGAACCAGGAAAACCACTATGAATCCCAGCATCGACTTGAACTGTGACATGGGCGAAAGCTACGGCGCCTGGGTGATGGGCAACGACGCCGCCGTGCTGCGCTACGTCAGCTCAGCCAACATCGCCTGCGGTTTCCACGGCGGCGACCCCGCCACCATGCGCAAGACCGTGGCCGCCGCCCTGGCCCAGGGCGTGGCGCTGGGCGCGCATCCCGGCCTGCAGGATCTGTCCGGCTTCGGCCGCCGCGTCATCCCGACCAGTCCGCAGGAAGCCTACGACCTGGTGGTCTACCAGCTCGGCGCGCTGGCGGGCGTGGCCGCCTCGCAGGGCGCGCGCCTGCACCACGTGAAGGCGCACGGCGCGCTGTACAACATGGCGGCCAAGGACGAAGGCCTGTCGCGGGCCATCTGCCAGGCGGTCAAGGACGTGGACGGTACGCTGGTGCTGTACGGGCTGGCCGGCAGCCGGCTGGTGAGCGTGGCGCGCGAGATCGGCCTGGCCGCCGCCAACGAGGTCTTCGCCGACCGCAGCTACCAGGACGACGGCTCGCTCACGCCGCGCGGCAAGCCCGGCGCCATGATCGAGGACGTGGACCTGGCCGTGGCGCAGGTGGTGCGCATGGTGCGCGAAGGCAAGGTGCGCTCGGTGGACGGCAAGGACGTGGCGGTGCAGGCGGACACGCTCTGCATCCATGGCGACCAGCCCAACGCGCTGGTGTTCGCCAGCGGCATCCGGCAGGCGCTGGAAGACGCCGGCATCGAAGTGCGCGTGCCGCGCGCCTGAGCCGCCCGCGATCGGAACCCGCGGCGGGCAGGTCCGGCAAGTTCAGGGGCGGCGCAGAACCGGGTCAGGCCCGCCGCAGCCGCGGCGCCTGCTCCTCGGCATCCTGTTCCGAGGCATGGCGATAGGCCTGCAGGATCCCGGGCAGCACATCCTGCACATAGCCGCGCGTCAGCTCGGCCGCGCGCTCGAAATCACGCCCGTCCAGGGCCTCGATGATGCCCGAGGTATAGCCGTGGATGCCGCCCAGCTCCATGGACTGGCGCGCCAGCAGGTAGCGCAGCGGCTCGACCTGCTCGTACAGCTTGGCCAGCGTGCTGGCCAGCGGCGCGTTGCCGGTATGGCGGGCCCCGGCCAGATAGAACTCGCGCAGGCCGCCGATGTAGGCGCGCACGTCGCGCCGCGTCAGGGCGGCGGCGACGACCTCTTCGTAGTCGCGCAGTTCGGCCACCAGCGGCGCCAGATCGTCCATCTCGGCGACCTGGCGGATGCAATAGGCCTCCAGCTCGGCGCGCAGCAGATAAAGATGGCGTATCTGTGTTTCGGAATAGAGCGTTACCCGGAATCCCTTGCGCTGCACATGCGTCACCAGGCCGCTCAACTCCAGCAACCGCAATGCTTCCCGGATGGGGCTGCGGCTGGTGCCGAAACGCTGCTCCAGTTCCTGTTCCCGCAAGGGCTGCCCGGGCCTGATAGTGCCGTCCACTATCAGTTCACGAATCTGTTCCTGTAGGAAATACGGAATCGTGGCGGGCGCTTTGACGTCCAATCGGCTCCCCTTGTTACTGCGTGATGCGTGTGTGAGATGCGAGAAGATACTCGAAATTTATTGAAACACAAATAGGAAAATTGTTGCAGAGCATGGACACATTCAGGGGCGGATCAATCCCAATCGTCGCGATACACGAACTTGGGCATCTGCCAATTGAAGCGCAACGCCAGCAGCCGCAGCGCCAATCCCACGGGCAAGGCGATCAGCACGGCGGCATTCGCGTTCAGCCCCAGCGCCTGCGCGCCCAGGTATAGCCCGCCCGTCACCACCGACACGCTGGCATAGAGTTCCTTGCGGAACAGCAGCGGCACTTCGTTGCACAGCACGTCGCGCAGCACCCCGCCGGCGCAGCCCGTGATCATGCCGCTGATAATCACCACCGTCACCGGCAACTGCATCAGCTGCGCCACCTGGCAGCCGATCACCGTGAACGCCACCAGGCCCAGCGCGTCGGCCAGCAGGAACAGGCTGCGCAGGCGCCGCATCACCGGGGCGATCAGCGCCGTCAGCAGCGCCGCCCCGGCGGTCATCCACAAGTATTCGGGATGGATCACCCAGGTCAGCGGATAGTGGCCCAGCAGCACGTCGCGCAGCGAACCGCCGCCCAGCGCGGTGACGCAGGCGATGATGCAGACCCCCATCCAGTCCATGTCGCGGCGGCCGGCGGACAGCGCCGCCGTCATGGCTTCCGCCACGATGGCCACCAGGTACAGCGTGTGCAGCAGGACGGGCGAAATATCGGAAAACATGGAACGGGCCGGGAAAATCGAGGCTCCCATTGTATTGAGCCGGCGCGCCGGCCGGGATCCGGATCGCGCCGCGCGGATCCGCCGGCGCCGGCCAGGCGTTGACGTGGGTCAAGCCCCGACGGGGCGGACGGCGGGACAATGAAGGCGTGCCCGCGAGGGCGGCACAGGCTGGACCGCGGATGCGGGATCCGCTGCCCCGGCCCCAATACGGGAGAAAACCTATGTCCAAGCAAACCGGCCCCATTCTTCTGGCCACGGACCTGAGCGCGCGGGGCGACCGCGCACTGGACCGGGCGCTGCAGCTGGCCAAGGAACGCGGCACCCAGCTGATCGTGCTGCACGTCATGGAGTCGCACGGCGGCACCGCCAGGCTGACCACTCCCGTCTGGCGGCGCCAGTCGGCCGATCACAAGGCGCTGGCCGAACGCGAACTGGCCGAGGACCTGGCGGCTTCAGGCGTCTCCACCGAAGTGGTGGTGGTCTCGGGCGACCCGCTGGTCCGCATCCTGGAAACCGCCGATGCCTATGGCTGCTCGCTGATCGTCACCGGCACGGCGCGCGACGAGACCCTGGGCCGGCTGCTGCTGGGCAACACGGTCGAGAAGCTGGCGCGCCAGGCCCGCCAGCCCGTGCTGGTCGTCAAGAACCGTCCGCGCCGTCCCTACCGCGATGTGCTGGTGGCCACCGATTTCTCGGCCGGTTCACGCCAGGCGCTGCGCGCCGCGCTGTATCTGGTGCCCGAAGCGGACCTGACGCTGTTCCATGCCTACGACGTGCCCTTCCAGGGCAAGAACGTGCCTGACGAAGCCGTGACGCGCAATTTCTACAAGGCGGCGGAACAGAATTCCAGGGAATTCCTGGCCGAAACGCCCGAACTGGCCGAGCGCGCCAGGCCCAAGGTGGTGCTCGAATGCGGCCAGCCGGAAACGGTGCTGTCGGAGTATTCGTTCAATCACCGGTCCGACCTGGTGGTCACCGGCACGCACGGCCGCACCGGCATCCTGCGCACCGCCATCGGCAGCGTGGCCGAACGGCTGCTGGAGTCGCTGCCCAGCGATGTGCTGATCGTGCGCCTGGCCGCCGGGGAATAAGTCCCTCGCCGGCGACAGCCCGATCAGAGGCTGTCGCCGTCCCTGACCATGTCCTCGATGCGATCGCGCAGCAGGTGCAGCAGCACCAGGCCGGGCACGGCGATCAGCACGGTGATCAGGAAGAAGCCCGGCCAGCCGAACAGCTCGACCAGCGGCGGCGTGAGCGGTCCGGCCAGATAGGTGCGCCCCACCGCCGACAAGGCCGACAACAGCGCGAACTGCGTGGCCGAGAAGCGCTGGCGGCACAGCGCCATCAGCAGGCCCACGAAGGCGGCGGTGCCCAGCCCGCCGCACAGGTTCTCCAGGCCCACGCCGGCGGCCATGAGCCACAGGCTGCGCGGGCTGACGGCGATCAGCCAGTACGCCAGGTTCGACACGGCCTGCATCAGGCCGAAGACCATCAGCGAGCGGTACAGCGTCCAGCGCGCCATCAGCATGCCGCCGGCCAGCGCGCCCACCACCGTGGCGGCGATGCCCATGATCTTGTTGACGGTGCCGACCTCGGTCGGCGAATAGCCCACGCCGCGCAGCAGGAAGGTGGTGGACAGCGCGCCGGCGAACGCGTCGCCCAGCTTGTACAGCACGATCAGCAGCAGCACGGCCAGCGCGCCGCGCCGCGTGAAGAACTCGCGCAGCGGCTCGGCCACCGCCTGGCGCAGGCTGCGCGGCGGCGGCGCCAGCACCTCGGGCTCGGGCGCCCACAAGGTGGCCAGCGCGCAGGCCAGCATCAATGCGCCCATCAGCATGTAGGTATAGCCCCAGCCCAGCCACTGGTCCGCCAGGATCAGCGCCAGCCCGCCGGACACGATCATGGCCAGCCGGTAGCCCATGACCTTGATGGCCGCGCCCGCGCCGCGCTCGTCCTTGCGCAGCACGTCGGTGCAATAGGCGTCGAAGGCGATGTCCTGGGTGGCCGACAGAAAGGCCACGGTCACGGCCAGCAGGGCCAGCGGCAGCAGCGCCGACGACGGCGACAGCAGGCCCATGGCCATGATGCCCAGCGCCAGCAGCACCTGCGTCAGCAGCATCCAGCCGCGCCGGCGGCCCAGCAACGGCGGGGCATAGCGGTCCACCAGGGGTGCCCAGAGGAATTTGAGGGTATAGGCGGTGCCGATCAGGGTCAGGAAGCCGATCTGCTGCAGCGGCACGTTCTCCACCGTGGCCCAGGCCTGCAGGGTGCCGCTGGTCAGCGCCAGCGGCAGCCCGCTGGCAAAGCCCAGCACCAGCAGGGGCGTGACTCGGGGGCTGGCGTAGACGTTGGCTGCGGCGGTAATGGCAATCTCCTGGAACTGGCCGCGCCGCGCGCCGTGCATGGACAACAGGCACGCGCTCTCGGCGTGCCGCAATTGTAGGACGTGGCGGGCAGCGGCGTCAGTCGGATCCGTCAGTAACGGATCCGCCGCCGGATGTTCCGTGCGGCAAGGACATGCGCCAGGGAAAACCGGCTTGCTTCGCCGCGCCCTAGTGTGCTGTCCCGCAGATACGCCCGCACGAAATCCACCCCTAGCCGGCCGCGAAGCGGTAGACCGCCAGCGTGCTGCGCCAGCTGGGCATCAGCTTCACCTCGCGCGCCTCGTTGAAGGTGGCGCGCTCCAGGATGCGCAGGCCCAGCTCGCCGGCCAGCTGCTCGAAATCGCGCAGCGTGCACAGGTGGATGTTGGGCGTGTTGTACCACTGGTAAGGCATCTGCCCCGTCACCGGCATGCGGCCGCGCAGGATGGCCCAGCCATGCGGCCAGTAGCCGAAGTTGGGAAACGAGACCACGCCATGCCGCGCCACCCGCGCCATCTCGCGCAGGATGTGCTCGGTGCGGTGCATGGACTGCAGCGTCTGCGACAGCACCACGGTGTCGAACTGCTTGTCATCGAACAGCGCCAGCCCGTCTTCCAGGTTCTGCTGGATCACTTCCACGCCGCGCCGCACGCAGGAGATCACGCAGGTGTCGTCCAGCTCGACGCCGGCGCCGCGCACCTGGCGGTGGTCGCGCAGGTGCGCCAGCAGCGCGCCGTCGCCGCAACCCAGGTCCAGCACGCGGCTGCCCGGCTCAATCCAGCTGGCGATGCGGGCCAGGTCGGGCCGCAGCGCGTCGGCGGCATAGCGCGGGATGGCGGTCGTCATGCGGAAGGTCCTTGGTTCTGCGCGGCGGCGTCCAGCTTCAGATCGCGGGCGATGCGCTCGTAATAGCCGCGCACCACCGCGTGATAGCGGGCGTCTTCCAGCAGAAAGGCGTCGTGCCCGTGCGGCGCGTCGATCTCGGCGTAGGTGACCGGGTTGCCGTTCTTGAGCAGGGCGCGCACGATCTCGCGCGAACGCTCCGGCGGAAAGCGCCAGTCGGTAGTGAATGAGACCAGCAGGAAATTGGCCTGCGCCGGCGCCAGCGCGCGCGCCAGGTCGCCGCCGGTGGCGCGTGCCGGATCGAAGTAATCCAGCGCGCGCGTGATCAGCAGGTAGGTGTTGGCGTCGAAATAGCGGGTGAACTTCTCGCCCTGGTAGCGCAGGTACGACTCCACCTCGAACTCGACGTCGTAGCCGTAGTGATAGGCGCCGTTCTCGCCCGGCGCGCGCTGGGCGCGACCGAATTTCTCGGCCATGTCGTCGTCGGACAGATAGGTGATGTGGCCGATCATGCGCGCCACCGACAGGCCGCGGCGCGGCACGGTGTCCTGCGCGTAGTAGTCGCCGCCGTGGAAGTCGGGGTCGGTGATGATGGCGCGGCGCGCCACATCGTTGAAGCCGATGTTCTGTGCCGACAGGCGCGGCGTGCTGGCAATCACCAGGCAATTGGCCACGCGCTCGGGCAGCGTGATGGACCAGCTCAAAGCCTGCATGCCGCCCAGCGATCCGCCCATGACGGCGGCGAAGCGCTCGATGCCGAAGTGGTCGGCCACGCGCGCCTGCGCCTGCACCCAGTCCTCCACGGTCAGCACCGGAAAGGCCGCGCCCCAGGGCTTGTCCGTGGCCGGATTGATGCTGGCCGGGCCGGTCGAGCCGAAGCAGGAGCCCAGGTTGTTGACGCCGATCACGAAGAACACATTGGTGTCCACCGGCTTGCCGGGGCCGACCATGTTGTCCCACCAGCCGACATCGCTGGGCGTGTCCGCCGCCTGTCCCGCCACATGGTGCGAGGCGTTCAGCGCATGACAGATCAGCACCGCGTTGCTGCGCTCGGCATTGAGCGTGCCGTAGGTCTCGACCGCCAGCTCATAGGCGGCCAGCGACTGTCCGCTGGCCAGGGGCAGCGGTTCGTCGAAACGAAGGAAGACAGGAGAAACGAGGCCGACGGAGCCGGGATCAACGGCGTCGGATCGCGTAAGGGTAGCGGGCGCGAACCCGCTGGCCGAATCACCGGCCGGATTCTGGGCAGGAGTGGTCATACAGACCTCTTTAGCTGGATTTATTGGAAGGCGCCCGCAAGCGGATCAGGCAAATCGGCGCCGAATTAGATAATGCCGGAGCATTCTAGCACTGCTTGCCAGCGGCTTTGAAGCCGCTGCGCGGCACTTCCCCGAGGCACCAACGCATCCATCCCACAGATGCATTCTCATCGCGGGCACACGATCCGACCCCAGCCAGCTGGCCTCCCGACAGAAGAAACGCGCCTCATCGCGGCACGCCCTCCCAAATCCAGGCCGCACGGATCCGGCTCCGCCGGTCCGTAGCGGCGCCCCCTGGGGGGAAGCGCCGCAGGCGCTGCGGGGGGGACCTACCCCCAGGGTTGATTGCCCAGATACTCGTATGCCGCCGTGTTCACGCGCGAAATCCGCCACTCGACCGGCTGCCGGTTGTACGAATACGCCACGCGCCGGATCTCCAGCAGCGGCTCGCCTTCCTGCACGCCCAGCCAGCGCGCCTGGGCGCGGTCCGCCAGGCCCGCGCGCAGCCGTTCGTCGGTGCCGATGACGTTCACCCCGAACACGTCCTGGTACAGCGCGTACAACGTGCTGGGCCGTTCGCGCAGGTGCGCTTCCGTCAGGCCGGGAAAGCGCGATTCGGGCAGGCAGATCTCGTCCGTCATCACCACGTCGCCGTTGAGCGACAGCAGGTTCACGAACTCGAACACCTGCGCGCCGGCCGGCAGCTCCAGCTTTTCGCGCGCGGCTGCCGAGGCGCGCACGCGCCGGAAACGCAGCAGCTCGGTGACCGGATAGCTCTTGTGCCCGTCCTGCCGCAGGATGCGGAAGAACTTGAAGAAATGATGGTTGCGCGTATGCGCGGCCACATAGGTGCCGCGCCCCTGGTGGCGCACCAGGATGTTCTCGGCGGCCAGTTCGTCGATGGCCTTGCGCAGCGTGCCGATCGACACGCCGAAGCGCTCGGCCAGGAGTTTTTCCGGAGGGATGGCGTCGCCCTGCTTCCATTCGCCCTGCGCCAGCGCGGCCAGCACGGCTTGCTTGACCTGCTCGTACAAGGGACTGCCCAAAGACTCAGTCGCAGACAGGCTGGTGTTCATGGATGCGTCGCAATGATCAAGGAGCCGACAGTGTAGCGGCGGCGAAACCCGGCGCTCAAGTGCGGCCTCTTTACTCATACAATTCATATATATGATTTAGTTGACATGAGAAAAGCGCGGCCATAAGATTTGTCCGACGTTGTTATCCGCGCCCCAGGCGGCAGCGCCCGCGGCGCCCGACACCAGGAGAGCAAGACCATGATTCACGCCGTATTGCACGATGCGAAGGACACCGTGGCGGTCGCCGTGGTGGAAGGCCTGACGGCCGGAACCGAACTCAGCGCCTGGATCATGGACGAGGACAGGATCGTCCATGTGCGCGCCTCGCAGGACATCCCCATCGGCCACAAGGTCGCCATGAAGGACATGGCCGTGGGCGACACGGTCTACAAGTACGGCGTGGACATCGGCCGCGTGATCGCGCCGATCCAGGCCGGCCAGCACGCCCACGTGCACAACATCAAGACCAAGCGCTGGTAGCCCGCAGCCCCCGCCCACGCACAGAGGAATCCGCCATGTCCCTCATCACCGCTTCCACCACCTTCCAGGGCTATCGCCGCGACAACGGCCGCGTCGGCGTGCGCAACCACGTCATCGTGCTGCCCGTGGACGACATCTCCAACGCCGCGGCCGAGGCCGTCGCCAACAACATCAAGGGCACGCTGGCCCTGCCCCACCCCTACGGCCGGCTGCAATTCGGCGAAGACCTGGAGCTGCATTTCCGCACGCTGATCGGCACCGGCTGCAATCCCAACGTCGCGGCCGTCGTGGTCATCGGCATCGAGGAAGGCTGGACCCGCCGCGTGGTCGACGGCATCGCCGCCACCGGCAAGCCCGTGGCCGGCTTCAGCATCGAACTGCACGGCGACCACGACACCATCATGCGGGCCTCGCGCCAGGCCAAGGAATACGTGCACTACGCGACCTCGCTGTCGCGCAGCGAGTGCCCCATCGCCGATCTCTGGGTCTCGACCAAATGCGGCGAGTCCGACACCACCTCGGGCTGCGGCGCCAACCCCACCGTGGGCAACGCCTTCGACAAGCTCTACGCGCTGGGCTCCACGCTGGTGTTCGGCGAGACCTCAGAGCTGACCGGCGGCGAGCACATCGTGGCCGAACGCTGCGCCAACGACGCGGTGCGCGAGCGCTTCATGTTCATGTTCAACCGCTACCAGACCATGATCGATCGCTGGAAGACCAGCGACCTGTCCGAATCGCAGCCCACCAAGGGCAACATCGCCGGCGGCCTGACCACCATCGAGGAAAAGGCGCTGGGCAACATCCAGAAGATCGGCAAGCGCTGCCGCGTCGACGGCGTGCTGGACAAGGCCGAGATCCCGGACGGTCCCGGGCTGTGGTTCATGGACTCGTCCTCGGCCGCGGCCGAGATGGTGACGCTCTGCGCGGCCTCGGGCTATGCCGTGCACTTCTTCCCCACCGGACAGGGCAACGTGATCGGCAACCCGATCCTGCCGGTCATCAAGATCTGCGCCAACCCGCGCACGGTGCGCACCATGTCCGAACACATCGACGTGGACACCAGCGGGCTGCTGCAACGCGAGATCGACCTGGACCAGGCCGGCGACCAGCTGCTGGCCTGCATGCTGGCCACGGCCAATGGCCGCTGGACGGCGGCCGAGGCGCTGGGCCATCGCGAGTTCGTCCTGACCCGCATCTTCGAAAGCGCCTGAACCCGGCGCCGCGCGCGGCCCGGCGATAGAAAAAGGGCCACGCCGCTTTCCCTTCCCGCGCCGGCACCCGCCGGCGCGGCGGCATCACGCAGCATCGCAACATCCACGCATCCAGAACCGCAGCCCTGAGCGCAGGCCGCCAGGCGGGCCGCGCGTCCCATCGGGGCGCATCCCAGGAGGAAGACAGATGAACCGCGAGCAGCAGCCCCCCATGAACCCATCCCGGCGCCGCGTGCTGGCCGCCATCGGCGCGGCCGGTCTCGGCGCGTCCGGCCTGCTGTTGCCGGGCGGGCAGGCCCTGGCGCAGAAGCCCTGGCCCGAACGACCCATCAACTACATCGTGCCCTTTCCGCCGGGCGGCCTGACGGACGTGGCCGCGCGCCAGGTCGGCAAGGCGCTGGGCGACGCCGAGCGCTGGAACGTGGTGGTGGAAAACAAGCCTGGCGGCGCCGCCAACATCGGCGCGGCCCACGTATCGCACGCCGCGCCCGACGGCCATACCTGGCTGGCGATCACGCTGTCACACGCGGCCAACGCCACGCTCTTCGCCGGCCGCGCCGGCTACGACCTGATCCGCGACCTGACCCCGCTGGCCGGCCTGGCCTCGTCGCCCATCATGGTGGTGGTCAATACCAAGAGCAACATCCGCAGCATGGAAGACCTGGCGCGCGCGGCCCGCGCCAAACAGCTGTCGGCGGGCTCCAGCGGCAATGGCACGCCGCCGCACCTGACGCTGGCGCTGTACCAGAAGCTGACCGGCACGGCGCTGATGCACGTGCCCTACAAGGGCGGCGCTCCCTCGCTCACCGACCTGATCGGCGGGCACCTGGACGTGGTGTTTTCCAACTACCCGGAATCGCTGCCGCACGTGAAGGGCGGCGCGCTGCGGGCGCTGGCCATCACCACACGCGAGCGCACGGCCGACCTGCCCGAGGTGCCCACCGTGGCGCAGGCCGGCCTGCCGGATCTCATCGTCGAGAACTTCACCGGCGTGCTGGCGCCGGCCGGCACGCCGCCAGCCTTGGTGAACCGCATCGGCGAAGCCATCGTCCGGCAAATGTCGCAGCCCGCTTTGCAACAGTCGCTGGCGCAACTGGGCTTCGTGCCGCAGCCGCGCGGGCCGGAGGCCTTCGGCGCCTACCTGAAAGCGGAAGTCGAGCGCTGGGCCCGCATCATCCGCGACGCCAACATCCAGATCGCCTGATCCCGCCGGAGAACCGCCATGCGCATCGTCATATCGGAATTCATGGACGCCCCCGCCGTCGATGCGCTGCGCGCGCGCTTCGACGTGCGCTACGAGCCGGAGCTGGTGGACCGCCGCAACGGACTGCTGCAGGCCATGGCGGAAGCGGACGCGCTCATCGTGCGCAACCGCAGCCAGGTGGACGCCGCCCTGCTCGCCAGCGCGCCCCGGCTGCGGGCGGTGGGCCGGCTCGGCGTGGGCCTGGACAACATCGACCTGACCGCCTGTGCCGCGCGCGGCATCGCCGTGGTGCCAGCGACGGGCGCCAACGCCCGCGCCGTCGCCGAGTACGTGATCGGCACGCTGCTGGTCCTGCTGCGCGGCGCCTATGGCGCCAGCGCGGCGGTGGCCGACGGGCAGTGGCCGCGCGCCGCGCTGTCCGACGGGCTGGAAGCGCATGGCCGCACGCTGGGCGTGGTGGGCTTCGGCGGCATCGGCCGCCTGGTCGCGACGCTGGCGCGCGGCCTGGGCATGCGCGTCGTCGGCCATGACGCGGCGCTGCCGGCCGGCCATCCGGCCTGGGGCGAATGCGGCGTGGAATCGTGCTCGCTGGACGCCCTGCTGGAACGCGCCGACGCGGTCAGCCTGCACCTGCCGCTGACCCCGGACACGCGGCGCCTCTTCGACGCCGCGCGCATCGGCCGCATGCGCGCGGGCGCGGTGCTGATCAATACCTCGCGCGGCGGCATCGTCGACGAGCCCGCCCTGGCCGAGGCCCTGCGCGCCGGCCGGCTGCGCGGCGCGGCGCTGGACGTGTTCGAGGCCGAGCCGCTGCCTTCCGGCGGCCCGCTGGCCGGCCTGCTGGCCGACATCCGGCAGGGCAGGCTGAGCGCCCCGCCCGGCCTGATCCTGACGCCCCATATCGCCGGACTGACGCGCGAAGCCAACGCCCGCGTTTCCGACATGGTGGCGTCCGGTGTGACAATAGCCCTTACCGGCGGCGACCGATGAACGATTCCGGCGCGCCCACTGACGAGAAGGATATGGCTCACATCCATCTGGACGAACTGCAACACCAGGCGGCGGCCGGCCTGGC
>NZ_JAGTJY010000133.1:0-16914 GCF_018195695.1 Achromobacter sp. Marseille-Q0513
GCCCAGACTTGCCGGGCCCTTCAGACGGGCTGCCAGCTCGATACCAGGGCCAGCACCAGCGCCACCAGCCAGATCAGCACCAGGGCCAGCACCCGGGCGAGCAGCAGGTACTTGTACGGGTCTTTCATGACAGTCTCCTTTCCATGTCGGTTATCCGAGACATTGCGCGTTCTTGGCAACGCAGATCGCCCGCGCGGACCAGGCGCAGCCGGCCTGGCCGGTGCGCGACAGCCGCCCCGACGAGGGGGCGGCGCGCAAGGCTTTCAAGGGTTTGGCGGTTCTACGCCGGCAGCACGGCGATGGCCGCACCCGCGTCGTTTTCCCAATGCACGCGGCGCACGTCCGGGCTTTGGCCCAGCCGCAGCGCGACGGCGTTGAGCACGCCGCGCAACTGCGGCGGGCAGAGCAGGGTGACGGTGGTGCTGGCGAGCTGATCCGATTCTTCGCGCGAGATGCGCACGTTCAGCACGCGCAGGTCCAGCGCCTGCAGCTCGTAGTACAGCTGCTTGCGCAAGGCGTTCAACGTGGCGCTGACGCTGACGATGGTGAAGCGATAGGTGGGCGCTGCCGGGCGCACGGCGGCGGGAGCCGCGTCGGCGCGGACGGGGAGCGTGAAAAAGGGCTTGAAGCGCATGGTCGTCTCCTTGCGAGGGGAGGACGATGGAGGAAAGTCCACATGCACGCGCCAATCCGTCAGCGTAGCAAGGCGCTGGGCGCCCGGCCGAAAAAAGGCTGGCAGATAGGGGTAGGCGGTAAGGCCGGGTCCTGGCTGGACGCAGGACCCGTCAGAAGATTCTGCGGATCGGTTGCGTCAAGCGGCGCGAGCAGTCGTGCTATGACTACTACATCCGTCGTTGTCCACAGTGATCTCAATGGGGTTTGAAGAGCGCCCAGTATAGCCACGGCCTAGGGTAAACACCAAGACATTATTCATGCCGCCTGCAAATTCATGCCGCTCGTCAATCGCGGCGAATGACGGTTCTTGGATTTCAGGTAGTATTCAGTTTCCAGTAAGAATGAGAGCCCGGCGTGACGGGCGGACGCGAGGCCTTTGCAGGACGCCGCACCGCCTTTTTCGCCAAGCATGAACGACGACCCTCCTCCTAGCAGGGCGCCCCGCTGTCCGGGGCGCCCGAGACCTTCCTCCGACACGGCCCGGCCGGCGCGCCTCGCGCGCCCTGTCCGAACCGCCACGCAGCAGCCTTCCTTCCTCGTCCATCCGGTCCGGGCCGGGCCCCGCGCCCGTCTTGTGCGCGACCCCGTGTCCGCGCTACGGTTTTCGCCATGCCTTTTCCGGGCCGCCTCGCGCCCGCCTGAACCCTATCTGGACCACTGATGATCTTTGACTGGATGTCCGACCCGACCGCCTGGCTTGGCCTGGCGACGCTGGTCATTCTTGAAATCGTGCTTGGCATCGACAACCTGGTGTTCATCGCCATCCTGGCCGACAAGCTGCCGCCGCACCAGCGCAACCGCGCGCGCATGATCGGCCTGACGCTGGCCATGGTCATGCGCCTGGGCCTGCTCGCCAGCATCGCCTGGGTGGTGACGCTGACCCAGCCCCTGTTCACCGTGCTGGGCGCAGAGATCTCAGGGCGCGACCTGATCCTGATACTGGGAGGCCTGTTCCTGCTGTTCAAGGGCACCATGGAACTGCACGAGCGCGTGGAAGGCGGCGCCGGCCACGACGCCGGGCAGAAGACGCAGCACGCCGTGTTCTGGCAGGTGATCCTGCAGATCGTGGTGCTGGACGCCGTGTTCTCGCTGGACTCGGTGATCACGGCCGTGGGCATGGTGCAGGACCTGAGCATCATGATGATCGCCGTGGTCGTCGCCATGGCGGTGATGATGCTGGCCAGCCGCCCGCTGATGGGCTTCGTGGCGCGCCATCCCACCGTGGTGATCCTGTGCCTGGGCCTGCTGCTGATGATCGGCTTCAGCCTGGTGGCCGAGGGCCTGGGCTTCCATGTGCCCAAGGGCTATCTGTACGCCGCCATCGGCTTCTCGATCCTGATCGAGCTGTGCAACCAGCTGGCGCGCCGCAATCGCGCCCGGGGCGCGCACGCGCTGAGCCGTCGCCAGCGCACCGCGCAGGCGGTGCTGCGCCTGCTGCGCGCGGGGCGCGCCGGTCAGCCGGCTCAGCAGGCCGACGAAGTGGTCGCGCTGGTCGATGGCGCCGGCGACGAGCCAGCCTTCGCGCCCGAGGAAAGCTCGATGATCGAGCGCGTGCTGGCGGCCGGCGCGCGCGACGTGCGCTCGATCATGGTGCCGCGTGGCCGCATGGTGTGGCTGGATGTGGCCGACTCGCCGCAGACGGTGGTGCGCAAGTTCGCGTCGGGCCACTCGCGGCTGCCGCTGTGCGCTGGCGACGCGGCCAACGTGCTGGGCGTGCTGCACTTCAAGGACGTGCTGCCGCTGTTGTCGAATCCCGGCCCGATCGATCTGGTTGAGCTGGCGCGCGAGCCGCTGTACGTGCTGGAGACCACGCCGGTGCTGAAGGTGCTGGACGAGCTGCGCGCCTCGCGCGACCACATGCTGATCGTGGTGGACGAGCATGGCGTGTGCGAAGGGCTGGTCACGCCGATGGACGTGTTGACAGCGGTGGGCGGCGAACTGCCCGAGCACCGCGAAGACCCGCGCGAGGCGGTGCCGCTGTCCGATGGATCCTGGCTGCTCGAGGGCGGCCTGGCGGCCGACGAGGCGGCCCGGCTGCTGGACATGGAAGAGGCCTGGCAGGATGCGCCGGACGCGACGCTGGCGGGCTGCCTGCTGCGCGTCGTCGGCCGCATCCCGGAGGCTGGTGAAACGATCGCCTGGGGCGGATGGACCTTCGAGGTGACGCGCCGCGACGGGCTGCGCATCGATCAGTTGCTGGCGCGCCGCGACGCCGCGCAGTAGGGCGTCTTCAGGCCGGCCAGCGCAGCACGAAGCGCGCGCCGCCCAGGGGACTGTCCTGTACCTCGATGGTGCCGCCGTGATTGGCGGCCACCCGTTGCACGATGGCCAGCCCCAGGCCGGCGCCGCCGGTGCCTCGGTCGCGGCTTTCGTCCAGGCGGATGAACGGTTCGAACACCCGTTCGCGGTCGGCCTGCGGGATGCCGCCGCCGTCGTCGTCGACGGTCAGCTCGAATTCCTCGGCGGCGTTGCGCGTCAGCCCGATTTCCACGCGGGTATTGGCGTAGCGCACGGCGTTCTGCACCAGGTTCAGCAGCGCCCGGCTCATGTAGCGCGGGTGCAGCCGCACGTGCGCCGGACAGCCGGGCAGCATGGCGCACTGCACGGCGCGGGCCGTGGCCTGGTGGGCGACCTGCGCCAGGGCCTCGCGCATCCAGTCGGCGGTGTCGACGGTTTCCAGCTTGACGGTATCTTCACCCGGACGCTCCAGCCGGGCGTAGACCAGCAGCTCCGCCACCATCGCCTCCAGTTCGGCGATATCCGCGCGCATGTCGTGCAGGACGGCGCTGCGCTTGGGATCGATGCCGCCCTCGCTCAGCATGTCGACCTCGAACGACAGCCGCGCCAGCGGCGTGCGCAGCTCGTGCGAGACGGCGTTGGTCAGGCTGCGCTGGTTGTCGATCAGCGCGGCGATGCGCTCGGCCATATGGTTGAAGCTCTCGCCGATGTGGCGGATGCCGGAGATGCGCGACAGGCGCACCCGGACGTCCAGGTCGCCTTGCGCCATCCGCAACGTGGCGTTGCGCACCACATCCAGGTCGCGATGGATGGGCATGGCCCAGAACAGCAGCAGCACGCCGGCCAGGATCAGCACCAGCACGGTCCAGGCCGTCCAGGTCACCATCTTCTCGAGCGAACGCTGCGAGGGCAGGGTCACTTCCAGCCACTGGGCCGGCTCGCCGGGCATGCGCGACAGGAAGGTGTTGTAGTCGTCCCGCATGACGATGCCGTACTTGTCCACCATGTCCCGCTCGGCGCGGGTCAAGGCGGCCTGCGCCGGCGTCTTGATCTGCAGGCCCAGGCCATAGTGGGGCTTGATGCGGTCGCGCAGGTAGGCCTCGCGTTCGGCCGGCGGTTGCGGATCCAGCTCGCTGCGCAGGGCATGCATCTGGCCGCGCAGCGTTTCGTAGACGAGGTCGGCGGTGATCGGTTCCAGCAGGTAGCTGAAGCTGCGGCTGACGAACTGCGTCGCCAGGATATAGCCGATGGTCGCGACGATGAGGATGCGCAGCGCCAGCTTGAGCATGGATGCCCTGGCGGCCGCCTGCCTTGGGGCTTGGGCGGTGGTCTGTCGGGCGAGCCGGGATGCGCCGTGGGTGCTCATGATGCTGTTGTCTTGTGCCGGGGCGGGCATGGCGGACATGCCGCCACGGGCCAACGGGCGATCCTAGCCGCCGGCTTGATCGCAGATCTGCGGTTTTTGTTCGTAATTTGTGAAGATTCATGCACCTGGACTAGGGCGTGATGGCGGAACTCTCGATTGAATCGGAGCCTCGCCCCGGGCTATAAGCTAAATACCGGGGCGGACAGCTGTGGTTCCGCCCGGCCAGATGAAACACACCCACCATGCCGCAACCGCCGTCGCACGACGAACACGTCGCCAGCCAGTCCGCTGTCCATGAACAGACGGCGGTGGGGCGAAGTTCCTGTATCGAGGTGTTCCTGGCGTTCCTGCGGCTGGGCCTGACGTCCTTTGGCGGACCGGTGGCGCATCTGGGTTACTTCCGCACGGAATTCGTCGACCGCCGGCGCTGGCTCGACGACTACACCTATTCGGATCTGGTGGCGCTGTGCCAGTTCCTGCCGGGACCGGCCAGCAGCCAGGTGGGCATGGCGATCGGCCTGAAGCGCGCGGGCTGGGCGGGCATGCTGGCCGCCTGGCTGGCTTTCACGCTGCCTTCGGCGCTGGCGCTGATGCTGTTCGCCCTGGGGCTGGCCCATTTCGGCTGGCTGTCGGGCTCCGCCGCGATCCATGGCCTGAAGGTCGCGGCGGTGGCGGTCATCGCGCAAGCGGTGTGGGGCATGGGCCGCACGCTCTGTCCGGACCGGATCCGGGCCGGCATGGCCTGCGCGGCGGCGCTGATCACCCTGGCCTTGCCCTCGGCGCCGGGACAGTTGGCCGCCATCGCCCTGGGCGCGGTGGCGGGCGCGGCCGTGCTGCAACTGCCGCCGCGACCCTTGCTCGGACAACCGTCTCAAGGCGTGCGGCGCGGCACGGGATTGCTGCTGCTGGGCCTGTTCGCGGCCCTGCTGATCGGCCTGCCGGTCCTGGCCGAGTACGCCGCCACGCCGCTGGCCGCGCAATTGGCCGGTTTCTACCGGGCTGGCGCGCTGGTTTTCGGTGGCGGGCACGTGGTGTTGCCCCTGCTGGAATCCACGGCGGTCGCCGGTGGCATGGTGTCGCAACCGGATTTCCTGGCTGGCTATGGCGCGGCGCAGGCCATGCCGGGGCCCTTGTTCTCCTTTGCCGCCTTCCTGGGCATGGCCTCGCAGCATCCCGCCGGCGGCTGGATGGGCTGGATCAGCGGTTTCGGCATGCTGGCGATGATCTTCCTGCCGGGCGCCTTGCTGCTCGCCGGCGCGATGCCTTTCTGGGACGGACTGCGCCGGCGGCCGGGCGTGCGCAACATGCTGGCCGGCGTGAACGCCGCCGTGGTCGGCGTGCTGCTGTCGGCCTTGTACGACCCCGTGTGGACATCCGCCATTCGCGGGCCGGCGGACTTCGGGCTGGCCCTGCTGTTGTTCGGCTTGCTGGTGTACGCGCGCTGGTCGCCGGTGTGGGTGGTGATCACGGCGGCGGCGGGCGGCTGGGCGCTGGGCTGGCTGGTCTGATCCGCCCCTGGTCGTTCAGGCCAGGCCGCGCCAGCGCGGCGCGCGCTTCTGCAGGAAGGCGTCGATGCCTTCGGCGGCGTCGTCTTCCATCATGTTGCGGGCCATGACGTCGCCGGCGTAGTCGTAGGCGTCGGCCAGCGCCATCTGCCGCTGCTTGTAGAACATGCGCTTGCCGTGGCGGATCGCCGCGGGGCTCTTGGACAGGATCTCGGCGGCGAGTTCGTCCACGCGCGCGTCCAGCCGGTCCTCGGGCACGGCATCATTGACCAGGCCCCAGTCCGAGGCCGTGGCCGCGTCGATGAATCGTCCGGTGACCAGCATTTCAAAGGCGCGCTTGGCCGACACGTTGCGGCTGAGAGCCACCGCCGGCGTGGCGCAGAACAGGCCGACGTTGATGCCCGACACGGCAAAGCGGGCGTCATCCGCGCAGACCGCCAGGTCGCAGCTGGCCACCAGCTGGCAGCCGGCGGCGGTGGCGATGCCGCGCACCTTGGCGATGACCGGCACGGGCAGGGCTTGCAAGCCCTGCATCACCGCGCCGCACTTGCGGAACAACTCACGGTAGTAGTCCAGCGACGGCTGGCTGCGCATTTCACGCAGGTCATGCCCGGCGCTGAAGGCGCGGCCGCTGGCTTCCAGCACCACGCAGCGCAGGCTTGCGTCGCCGGCCAGCGCATCGATCTGCGCCTGCAGCGCGCCCAGCAGCGCTTCGGACAGCGCGTTGAACTGTCCCGGCCGGTTCAGGCGCAGCGTGACGATGCCCTGGCTGTCGGTGCGCAGCAGCGGCGCTTCGAGGGCCGGGCTGGCGGAAGATTGCGTGCTCATGTCGTCTCCTGTCGTTGTGGCGTCAGGATACCAGCGCGGCAGTCTCAGCCGTGGCGGGACGCGGACCGCGCGATCCAGCCGGAGGCGCACAGCAGCGGACCGGCCAGCAGCGCGCCGATCAGCGCCATGGCCAGCTGCGGGCTCATGCCCTGGCCCAGCAGCAACGTCGCGATCAGGGCGGACCCGCTCATCTGGAACTGGCCGAACACCGCGGCGGCGGTGCCCGCGCGGTCCGCGTAGGGTTCCAGCGCCAGGCTCAGGGCCGAGCCCAGCGCCAGCGAAAACCCGACCGTCAGCACCGCCACCGGCAACATGAAGGCCCAGGCGGACAAGGGCAGCCAGAGCCAGGCCGCCAGATGCATGGCCGCCGCCAGCAGCAGGGCGACCAGGCCCGCGCGCAGCATGGCGAGGCGGCCGAAGCGCGCGATGAACCTGGGCGCGAGGAAGAACGCGACGATGTTGAGCACGGCATTGCCGCCGAACCAGGCGCCGAAGCCCAGTTCGGAATAGCCCAGCCGCTGGACCAGCACCACCGGCGCGGCCGACACGAAGACCAGGATCATGGCCATGCCCGCCATGCCGAACACGGCGAAATACACGAAGCGGCCGCTCGTCGCGATGGGCAGGTACTGGCGCCAGCCCGCCACGCGGGTGGCGGGCCCGGCGGCCGGCGGCCGGGTCTCGCCGAAGCGCCGCGCCAGCAGCAGCGCCAGCGTCAGCGCGAACAGCGCCATGAAGACAAAGGTGCTGCGCCAGCCGGCTAGCACGGCCAGCGCGCCGCCCAGCATGGGCGCCAGCGCCGGCACCGAGCACAGCGCGCCGTTCAGGTAGCTGTAGATGCGCGCGCCCTCGGCCGGGGCGTAGCGGTCGCGCACGGCGGCGAAAGCCACCAGCGAAGCGGCGCAGGCGCCGATGCCCTGGATCACCCGCGCGGCATAGAACCATTCCACCGTGCCGGCGCAGGCGCCCAGCACGGAGCCTGCGACATAGGCCGCGACCCCGGCCAGCGCCACCGGCCGGCGGCCGTGGCGGTCGGCCAGCGGTCCGATCAGCAATTGGCTCAGGCCGACCGCGAAGATGAACAGCGTGACGCTGGTCTGCATGGCGGCCATCGTGACGCCGAAATCCTGCGCCATGCCGGGCAGGGAAGGCAGGTAGATGTCGATGCCCATCGGCGTGAGCGTGACCAGGGCCATCAGCAGGCCGATCAGCCAGGCCTGGCTGCGGGAGGTAGATACAGGGGTCATTGCAGGTTCCGGGCCGCAAGAAGGCCAGGGAAAAACCCTCGATTATCCCCCAAGCCCGGATCGGGCGCTGGCGGCTCCCCGGACGGGTGACGATGCCGGCGCCGGCCGGGGGCTCAAGTAGAATCGCCGGCATGAGCGACACCACCGGCCCCCGCATCGTCATCGTCTATTGCACCCGGTGCCAATGGCTGCTGCGCGCCGCCTGGATGGCGCAGGAATTGCTGTCCACGTTTTCCACCGACCTGGGCGAGGTCGCGCTGCAGCCGGGCACCGGCGGCGTGTTCCAGGTCAGCTGCAATGGCGAATTGGTGTGGGACCGCAAGCGCGACGGCGGCTTTCCGGATGCCAAGACGCTCAAGCAGCGCGTGCGCGACCTGATCGATCCCTCGCGCCCGCTGGGCCATGTGGATGGTCATCGCAAGGACCCGGCCGAAGGCTGACGGACGGGTCAGCGCCGGTCCGCCTGCGGCCGGAACCGCAGGGCCATCGCGAACAGGATCGCGCAGATCGCCATCATCACTCCCCATGCCGGCCGCAGGTCCGATACATGTTGCCGGATCAGACCGGCCGCGTACGGAAACGTCGCCGCGATCAGATACCCCACGCCTTGCACGAAGGCCGCCAGCCGGCCGGCCTGCGCGGGCGTGGCCGCGTGGTCCATGGTCACGATCAGCGACAGGGGGAAGAGGGCGCCGATGCCCAGGCCCGCCAGTACCGCGGCCGGCCAGGCAAGGGCCAGCGGCGCGATGGTCAGGCCCGCCAGGCCGACCAGCAGCGAGCCGATCGCCAGATACAGCGCCGGGCGGCGGTCGGGCAGGCGGCCGATCAGGGCGGACACCAGCAGGCCGGCCGCGATCTCCGCGACCGTGACGGCGCCCAGCAGGCTGCCCGCCGCGACCGGCGTCCAGCCCAGCGCGGTGTAGTACGGTGGCAGCCAGGCCAGCACCAGCGTATAGGCGCCCGTGCCCAGGCCGAAGAAGACGGCCAGCAGCCAGGCGCGGCGCCCATGCGCGCGGTCGGCGCTTGTGTTTTGCGCGACTGCCTCGGCGCGGCCAGCGGCGCGCGCCCAGCAGGCCAGCGCGATCAGGGCCGGCACGGCCCAGGCCGCCAGCGACAGGGACAGCGATTGTTGGCGCGCCATCAGCGGCGTGGCCACGCTGGCGATGGCCGCGCCGCCCATGATGGCCGTCGAATACAGCCCCATCACGCCGCTGCTGGCGGCCGCCAGGCGAGCCTTGATGAAGCCGGGCAGCAGGGCCTGCGCGATGGCGATGCCCAGCCCGGCCGCGACGCCGGTGGCCAGCAGCGCGCCGGTCTGGCCCGCCGCCAGCCGGGCGCCGGCGGCGATGGCGATCACGGCCAGCCCCAGCAGCACGCCCAGGCGTTCTCCCAGCAGGCGGCGCAGCGGCGCCGCGCTCAGCGCGCCGAGGCCCATGACAAAGACGGGCAGGGCGGTCATCAGGCCCGCCGCGCCGTCGGACATGCCGGTCGCCGCCTGCAAGGCGTCCAGCAGGGGCGGCACCGAGGCCAGCACGGGGCGCAGGTTCAGGCCCACCAGGATGATGGCGGCCACCTGCCACCGTTGCGCTACGGAAAGATTCACTGCTGCTCCCTGCGATCGGCCTGCGTACGCATGGCCGCGTTGCTAAAATATCTCGACGTCAAGATATTTGGAATTTATCTTGACGTCAAGATAACTGGAGATGCCATCATGGTTATGGATAGGGCGGGCCGCGCGGTGGCCCAATGGAACCGCGAGCTGCCGGACCTGGACGCGTCCAGCATGCTGGTGCTGGGCCGCCTCGCCGAATGCGCGCTGGTCATCACCCGTGACCGGATCAATCCCTTGTTCGCGGAATTCGGCCTGCAGCCGGGCGAATTCGACGTGCTGGCCACGCTCCGGCGCAGCGGCGCGGCGCAAGGGCTGACGCCGACCGCGCTGTACGAGGACATGATGATCTCGTCGGGCAGCATGACCAATCGCATCGATCGCCTGGAAAGCGCCGGCCTGGTGGAACGCGTGCCGAATCCCGGCGACGGGCGCGCGACCCTGGTGCGGCTGACCCGCGCTGGCCTGAAGCTGATCGACCGGGCTGTGGTCGCGCATGTGCGCAACCAGGCCGAAGTGCTGTCGCCGCTGGACGCGGCCGAGCAGCGCCAGCTCGCGGGCCTGCTGGGCAAGCTGCTGGGCGCCTACGCCGGCTAGGGGGGATTGCCTGCGGCCGTAGCTTTC
Organism: Achromobacter sp. Marseille-Q0513; assembly: GCF_018195695.1. Lineage (NCBI taxonomy): Bacteria > Pseudomonadati > Pseudomonadota > Betaproteobacteria > Burkholderiales > Alcaligenaceae > Achromobacter > Achromobacter sp. Marseille-Q0513. Next base: position 10,093 of record NZ_JAGTJY010000133.1, read on the forward strand.
AATCCTCCGCACAATACGTCAAATGCGTGAAATCCGGGGTTGCCAATATCTCCGGACCTGAACGGCGCCCGACTGACCCGGACGCGCGCCGGTTCTCGGGTCCAACGGCAGCCTCGGAGTCACCGCGCGATGAAAGCAAGCCGGCACCTGACGGATACGCATTGCCCGCCCGGCCATCGGCAGCGCGGTTTCACGCTGATCGAGATCATGGTGGTGATCGTGATCATGGGCATCCTGGCGGCGCTGGTGGTGCCACGCCTGCTGGATCGGCCCGATCAGGCGCGCGCGGTCGCCGCGCGCCAGGACATCAGCGCGCTGATGCAGGCGCTCAAGCTCTATCGGCTGGACACCGGCAGCTATCCCAGCACCGACCAGGGACTGCGCGCGCTGGTGGAGCGGCCCGCGTCGGGCCCCGGCGCCAACAGCGCCTGGCGCGCCTATCTGGACCGCCTGCCCAATGATCCCTGGGGCCATCCCTATCAGTACCTGAATCCCGGCACGCACGGCGAGATCGATGTGTTTTCCTACGGCGCCGACGGCAAGCCTGACGGGGAAGCAGGCAATGCGGACATCGGCTCCTGGCAACTCTGAGCGCCGCGCCCGGCAGCAAGGCATGGCCGTCATCAGCGCCTTGCTGGTGGTGGCGGCGGTGACCATGATCACGGCCTCGCTGCTGCAACGCCAGGACGCTTTCCTGCGCGGGGTGCAGGCCGCGCAGAACCGCGCCCAGGCCCAGGCGCTGCTGCGCGGCGGCCTGAACCTGGCGCTGCGCCTGGTCAAGGAGGACGGCGAGCGCAATGCCACGACGCGCGGCGACGCGCCCTGGGCCGCGCCCATCGCCGATGCGCGGCTCGCGTCCACGGCCGGCGGGCAGCCGGTGTTCCTGGGCCGCCTGGAAGACGAACAGGGCAAGCTCAACCTGCGCAACCTGGTCTTCGAAGGCAAGCTGTATCAGGACGGCGTCGAGGAACTGGCCCGCCTGTGCCAATCGCTGGGGCTGCGGCCGGAGGTCGCGGACGCCCTGGCGCAGCGCATGCTGGCGTCATTGCCGCCGCCGCAGAATGCTGGCGACGGCGCGGCTTCCGCTCGGCCGGGCGATGCCGGGCGGCCCGGGCTGGCGCCATTTCCCCGCAGCCTGGACGAGTTCGCCGGCGCGCCGGGCGTGGACCCCGCCGTCGTCGCGCGCCTGCGGCCCTATGTCACGGTGCTGCCGCGCGTCACCCTGGTCAACGTGAACACCGCGCGGGCCGAAGTGATCGCCGCCCGCGTGCCCGATCTGTCGCTGGAGCAGGCGAAGGCGCTGGTCGCCCAGCGCGATGCCGGCATGTGGTTCGCCACCGAGGGCGATTTCGCCAACCGGTTGAACCTGCCCGGGCAACAGGGCAATCCGACGCGCGTGGCCGTGCAGAGCAACTGGTTCCGGCTCGCCGGCGCGGCGCGGCTGGGGTCGGCGCTAGTGCCGTTCCAGGCGCTGCTGGCGCGCGGCGCGAATCCATGGCCCGAGGTGCTCTGGTCGAGAGAAGGCGCCTGATGCCGGAGATCCGAGTCCTGTTGCCGGCCTTGCGCCTGCTTGCCGCCGACACGCCGCTGCCCTATGCGCTGCGCGAGGGCAAGACCTGGCTGCGATCCGCCACGCCGCGCAGCCTTGCCGCGTTGGCCGACCTGCACCGGGGCGCGCGCGTGACCGCCTTCATGCAGCCCGAGGACATGGCGCTGGCCGCCGCGTCCTTGCCGCCGCTGGCGCCCGCGCGCCTGAAGGTGGCGGCGGCGGGCGCGGTGGATCTGCTGGCGCTGGGCGACGCCGACGCGCTGCTGGTGGCTCATGGCGCGCGCGCCGCGGACGGCAATGTCTGCCTGGCCTGGATCGCCCGCGAACAGGCGGAACGGGCGCAGGCGCTGATGGAAGGCTGCGGCCTGACGGCAGCGGCTCTTGCGCCGCTGCCGCTATGGCTGCCGCGCACGCCCGACGGCTGGACCCTGATGCAGGGAGACGATTGGGTGGCGCTGCGCGCCGGTTCCGATCACGTGGAGATTCATGCGATCGCGCGCACGGACATCGCTTCCGGCGAGGCTTCCAGCGCGGATGCAGGCGGCACGGACCCCATGGGCGGCCATGCTGCTGGCACGGAACGGCCGGGCGCTGACATCCCTGGCGTGCAAGCCCTGTTGCGCGCGCTGGAGGCAGCCAGACCGGCGCGGATCGTCTGGATCGGCGAGATTCCCGCCTGGTGGCCGCCGGACGTGCCAGCGGAACAAGGCCGCGAGATCGACGCCGGCGGCGATGCCGCGCCCGTCTGGAGCCTGACGCTGGCCCGCCGCCGCGCGGGCGCCATGGCCGGGGCGTGGCGCGGTCCCGTCAAATGGGCCGCCATCGCCGCCGCGGTGTGGATGGGCGGCCTGCAGCTACAGGCCTGGCGCCTTGAACGCGGCGCCGCCGAACTGCGCGCGCAAGTGCATGGCCGCGTGCAACAGGCGTTCCCCGCCTTGGCCCGCGTGACCGATCCCTTGCGCCAGGTCCGCCAGCAGTTGCAAGGCGGCCCCGGACAATCCGAGTTCGCCTTCCTGTTGGGCGCGGCCACGCGGCATCTGGCCTTCGCCGCTGGCGAAGTGGCCGGCCTGCGCTATGCGGACGGCGCGCTGGACGTGGAGATGGCGCCCGGCGCGCGCCGTGATCCGGCGCCGGAGGACGCCACGCCGGACTGGATCAAGGCCGCGGCCAAGGACGGCGTATCCGTCGAGGCGCAAGCCGGCGGCTGGCGCCTGCGCCGCGCGCCGCCGCAGGGCGCGGCGCCCGCGAGCCGCTCATGAGCTTCGCATTCCGGCCCCTGGCGGCGGCGCCGTTCGCGGCATGGCGCAAGCGCATCGCGGACGGGAGCGCGCGCGCCGGGGCCTATTGGCTCGGACTGGCGCCGCGCGAACGCCGCATGCTGGCCGGTTGCGCGCTGGTGGCGCTGGCCGCGCTGTGCTGGCTGGCGCTGATCGAGCCGGCTCTGGCCAGGGCCGAGCGCGCGCGCGCCGAACTGACGCGCCTGCGCGGCTTGAGCATCGAGCTGGAAACACTGCTGGCCCGGGCGCCTCGCGGAGAAGCCACGCGCGGCCCGGCCACCCAAGCGTCGCTGCGCCTCGAACTGGAGCAGGCCGGCTTGCGGGCCGACGTGCCGGCGCCAGGCCCGGATGGCCGCCGGCGCCTGAGCCTGGATGAGGCGCGGGCCGAACCCCTGCTGCGTTGGCTGCTGACGCAGCCCGAGCGGCTGTCGCTGCGGCCGGACCGAATCGACTTGCGTCGCGCCGATGCGCCCGCCGGCGCCGGGCCCAGGCCGACCGTCACGGTGCTGGAAGTGCCGGGCAAGGGCGCCGCGCCGCCCACCGGGATGTCGCCCCTGGATCAGTACCGCGTATCGATCGAGTTGTCCCCCGCCACCCGGAACGAGAGGTAACACAGTGACGCAGTATCGCTTGCCGCAAGCCGCCCGCACGACGGCCCGGCGCAAGGTCGTGAACATGGCCGTCCTGGCCGCGCTTGCCGGTTGCTCGACGCCGGACGGCGGCCGGCGTGCCGACGCGCCGCAGACAGGGCTGGATGGCTTGCCGCCGCTGGCCATGACGCTGGCGCCCACCGCGCAGTCCAGGGCGACGCCGGCGCCCGTGGCCGCGCCGGCGCAGCCCTTGCGCACCGCGCAGGCGTCACGCGCCGTGGGCGGCGACAAGCGCGCCGCGCCGCTGTTGGCGCAGGCCGAGTCCGGGCAGAAGACCAGCGATACCCCGGCCGCCAGCGTCCCTCCGGGCAAACCCGCCGCCGCCGCGCAGGACGGCGTGCTGCTGAACTTCGTCGACGCCGACATTCCCGCCGTGCTGCGCGTGCTGGCCAAGTTCACCGGCAAGCAGTTCCTGGTCGACCCGCGCGTCAAGGGCACGCTGACGCTGGTGTCGCAGGGGCCGGTCGCGCCGGACGCCGCCTATAGCATGCTGTTGGGCGCGCTGCGCATGCAGGGCTATGCGGCGGTCGACGTGGCCGGCGGCACCCGGGTGATGCCGGAAGCCGACGCCAAGCTGCAGGGCGGGCCGGTGCAAAGCGCCGACGCGCCGGCGGGCGGCGGCGTGGTCACGCGGACCTTCCGCCTGAGCTACGAGAACGCGACCGCGCTGGTGCCTGTGCTGCGCCCGATGATCGCGCCCAGCAACAGCATCACGGCCTATCCGGCCAACAACACGCTGGTCATCACCGACTACGCTGACAACCTGGATCGCATCGGCCGCATCATCGCCAGCATCGACAATCCTTCGTCGCTGGTCACCGAAGTGGTCAAGGTACGGCAGGGCATCGCCGTGGACATCGCCGGCATGGCCTCGGAATTGCTGGACGCGCAGCGCAACGAGGACCCGAGCCAGCGCGTCGTCGTGGTCGCCGACCCGCGCGCCAACAGCGTGATCGTGCGCTCCGGCAGCCCCGGCCGCGCCAAGCTGGCGCGCGACCTGATCCGCCAGCTGGATAGCTCGCAGACTGACCCGGACAACCTGCACGTGGTCTACCTGCGCAACGCCCAGGCCACGCACCTGGCGCGCGTGCTGCGCGGCGTCCTGACCGGGGAAAGCGACGGCGGCGGCAGCAGCGACGCCGCCGCGCGCGCCGCGCTGGGGCCGGGCGGGGCCTTCGGCGGTGGCCTGGGCAACAGCTCGGGCAATACCAACGGCCAGCAGGCGAATACCACTGGCGCCAGCGGCTCCGGCTCTGGCCAGAACAGCGGCACGGGCAGCGCCGCACGCGGCTACAACGGCCGGGGCACGGATTCGCTCGGACCCGGCGCCACCGGCCGCAAGGGGCAGGACGGCTCGGCCTTCTCGGCCAATGGCGTCACCGTGAACGCCGACGCCACCACCAACACGCTGATCATCTCGGCGCCCGAGCCCATGTACCGCAGCCTGCGCAAAGTGATCGACCTGCTCGACCAGCGCCGCGCCCAGGTGCTGGTGGAAAGCCTGATCGTGGAGATCACGGAGAACGACGGCGCGGAGCTGGGCATCCAGTGGCTGGCCGGCGGCGGCCGCGTGTTCGGCGGAGCGAACTTCGGCAAGGACACCTTCACGCCCGGCGCCAAGAATTCCATCCAGGCGCTGCCCAAGGGCGGCCTGAGCATCGGCGTGATCTCGGGCACCATCAACATCCCCGGCGTGGGCGAGGTGGCGAACCTGGGCGTGCTGGCGCGCGCGATGCAGACCAAGGGCGGCAGCAACGTGCTGTCCACGCCGAACCTGCTGACCCTGGACAACGAGCCGGCCTCCATCATGGTGGGCAAGACCGTGCCCTTCGTCAGCGGCCAGTACATCACGCCCGGCAGCACCAACAGCAATCCCTTCCAGACCATCCAGCGCGAGGACATCGGCCTGAAGCTCAATATCCGGCCGCAGATTTCCGAGGGCGGCACGGTCAAGCTGGACATCTATCAGGAAGTCAGCAGCATAGACCGGACCGCGGATGTCGCCGCCGGGCTGGTCACCAACAAGCGCGCCATGGACACCAGCGTGCTGCTGGACGACGGCCAGATCATGGTGCTGGGCGGCCTGCTGGAAGACAGCGTCACGAACAGCCGGGACCAGGTGCCGGTGCTGGGCTCGATCCCGGTGCTGGGCAGCCTGTTCCGCTACGACACGCGCGGACGCAGCAAGACCAACCTGATGGTGTTCCTGCGCCCCTACGTGGTGCGCGATTCGGCCGGCGGCATGGGGCTGACCCAGAGCCGCTACAACTACATGCGGCGGGTGCAGAGCCAGGTGCAGCCGGCGGACCATCCGTTGCTGCCCGACATGCGGGCGCCGGTGCTGCCGCCGGCCGGCGTGCCGGTGGCGGGGCAGCCCTATGACTTCCGCGCCGGTTCGCTGGAGCAGACCCTGCGCCGGGAACCGCCCGCCACGCAGGGCACGACCGAACCAAGGCAGCTGGCCGCCGTCAAGAACCCGGCCGATGAGCGCACCGAAGTGCGCACGCGCCTGCCTGCCGGCCTGACCGTCGCCAGCGATCCCGCCGCGCTGTATGGCCAGCCGGATACCAGCAACACCGTGCTGCAGTTCGCCGACGTGGCCACGGAAGCCGAGGCGACGGCGGTCTCCCGGCGCGTACAGGTCAGCGGCCTGAAGGCCTATACGCTGTCCGGGCCGGGCGGGCAGAGCTACGTGGTGCGCGCCAGCGTGCCGCGCGACCAGCGTTCGGTGGACACCGCGCTGCAGCTGCTGCGCGAGCTGGGCTACCAGCCCGAGATGGTGCTGGGCCTATGAGCGCGCTCGCCGGCGAAGCCGCGCAAGGCGCCGGGACGCGCCTGCCCTACGCCTGGGCGCGCGCGCAGCGGGCCTTGCTGCGCCGCGTGGGTGATGGCGACGAACTTGTCGTCAGTCCGCTGACGCCGTCCTGGGCCATCACCGAAGTGCGCCGTCGCCACGGCCCGATGCCGCTGCGCCAGGCGGCCGACGCCGAGCTGGAGTCCCTGCTGACGGCTGCCTACGCCGATGCCGGCGACGCCGCCGCCGTGGTCGGCGCGGCCGAGAACGAGGTCGACCTGGACCGGCTGATGCACGAGATGCCGGAAGTCACGGACCTGCTCGACGCCCAGGACGACGCGCCCGTCATCCGCATGATCAACGCCTTGTTCACCCAGGCCGCGCGCGACGGCGCCAGCGACATCCACATCGAGCCGTTCGAGACGCATTCGGTGGTGCGTTACCGCGTCGACGGCGGCCTGCGCGACGTGGTCAGCCCGCGTAAGGCGCTGCACTCGGCGCTGATCTCGCGCATCAAGATCATGGCGCACCTGGACATCGCCGAGAAACGCC
>NZ_JAGTJY010000134.1:0-16830 GCF_018195695.1 Achromobacter sp. Marseille-Q0513
CCATGACGCCAGGCCCGCTCACGGATCGCTGAGCCGCAACGACTGGGGTTGGGTGTCGTTGCGGCTCAGCGATCCGTGAGCGGGCCTGGCGTCATGGAGAGAATGCGTGTGGCAAGGAATCAGGACGCTGAAGTCTATCCGATCTGGCGCAAGGGCGTGCCATGCGCAGTGGTGGCGTGGCACGCGCGGGCGCATCGCGCCGAGCATTTTTTATGCGTGGACGCGCGCCCGGCCGCGCCTCAAGATGGCGATCCGGCGCGCGCGATTCGAACCCGGCGCGCGGCCGACACGCAAGGAGTCATGAAGCATGGATGCCGCAACACTCGAAGGCCGGCTGGAGTTCATCCGCCGGGCCGAACGGCTCAAGGATGTGCTGCGCAGCGGCCGCACGTCCGGCGCGCGCCAGGAGAGCACGGCCGAGCACAGCTGGCGCCTGTGCCTGATGGCGATGCTGTTCCAGGATGGATTGGCGGGCCTGGATCCGCTGCGCGTGCTGCAATTGTGCGTGGTCCACGACCTTGGCGAAGCGCTGGGCGGCGACGTGCCGGCGATCGCGCGCGACGCGCATCCGGACAAGAGCGAACGCGAGCGCCGCGACCTGCTGCAATTGGCCGGCAGCCTGGATCCGGCGGCGCGCGAGCGGCTGCTGGCGCTGTGGGACGAGTACGAGGCCGCCGCCACGCCGGAGGCCCGCGCGGTGAAGGCGCTGGACAAGATGGAAACCATCCTGCAACACAACCAGGGCGACAATCCGCCCGATTTCGATTACGGTTTCAACCTGGCTTATGGCCGCGACTACGCGCAGCACGACGAGCTGTTGCGCGCGCTGCGGGCGCGGGTAGACGAGGCCACGGCGCGCCGGATGGCGACCACGCGCGCCGATTCATCATCCGCTTGAACCGATCCGGCTCCGACCCGGCCCATAGAGCATGCGTAGCACCCCAGAGGCCGGCCCGTTCCGGCAAGACATACTGAACGCGGCAAGCACCGGCATGGCCTGCGCGCCCGCCAGGGAAATGCTGCTTCGCCACCGCGCGGCGGGCTGGACGCGGGACCGCATGTACGCGGAGCTGGCGTCCATGGCCGTGGCGGCGCCGGAGCATGAAGACTACCTGCATGACCTGATGGACTTCGTTTCCGGCTATTGTTCTCCCGCCATGAGGATTTTCGATTGAATCGCGTGCCGACGGGAGATTGATATGCAGGTGTTCAAGACGCTGGCCGAGCTGCTGCGGGCCATCCCCGCGCTGGAAGCCAGGGAGTGGCTCTACGTGAACCTGGATGCCTGGCGCGCGACGCCGGAGCGGGCCGTGTTCTATTCCATTCCGGAAACGTATCTGGAGGCACTGGACGATGACGAGATCTACCTGGACGACGAAGACCTGGAAATGCCGCTAGCCGTCCAGGGCTTGAACCTGCGCGGCTGGATGCTGGCCGGGGATGTGCAATACATCGCTAGCCGGTTGAATGGCGAGGACCCGGCAGAATTCATCGCCCAGGTGAATCACTACCGCGAGTACGACAGCTTCAAATGACCGCCTCCAAGCCTCCCGGCGCGGCCGTGCCCGCCACGGACATCGCGCGCGTCCTGGGATTCGCCAGTCCGGCCTACGCCACAGCGTTGGCGCGCCATGCGCCGGCGGAACTCGCGCCCGATCTCGTGCTGTACGACCTGGCCGAGGCCAGCCGGGACAACCGCGATCTGCGCGCGGACCATTCCTTCCTGCAAGGCCGCTTCTGGAAGATCGGCCAGTCCGGCCAGGGCGACGGCTGGTTGCTCGGGCGCGATGGGCTGGTCCATTGGTTCGACCACAACCATGGCGATATCGCGGAGGGCCTGCTGGTCGGCATGGGGCTGGATCTGGACCAGTGGATCGAGCTGGCCAGGGTGATCAAGCAGTACGAACGGAGGCTGGATGTCGATGAGGCGCTGTTCGACGACGCGGCGTGCCGGGAGGAATTCCGGCAGGCGCTCAACGCCATATCGCCCACGCTGTTCGACCTGTATCCCTATGGCTATTTCTAGGCGCGCCGCATGCATCTGAATTGCTACTTCTATGACTACCAGGCCGCCGACGCCCGCGACATCCTCGACAGGCTGATGGCGCTGGAAAGCGCGCTCGGCCTCGCGTCCCGCCATTTCGACTACCTGTATACGCTGCCGCCGGGCAAGGGCGATCACCCCGGTGACTTCAAGTCGAAGGCGATCGACTTGAAGTCGCTGGAACACGGCGTGCAGGCCGCAGAGATCCGCTCCTTCAACCTGTCCAGCGAGACGGACCTGCGTTCCGCCTCCATGCACGCGATGTACGTCAACAGCAAGGAACATGGCGGCACGGCCTGCATCAGCCTGCATTTGCCGCAGGCCTGCGTCGACGCGCATGCCGCCACGCTGATCGATGCGTTCGCGGCCGCGATCCGCCCAGGCTATGGCTTCCAGTGCTGGACGGACAATGCGCTGAAGGGCGTTGGCTACGTCCTGGCCTCGTCCCTATACAGGAACGAGAAGGGCAATTTCTCGGGCTATCTCCTGCGCAACGAACGGATAGGCCTGCCCCGGATGATCTATCCGGTGAACTATCTGTCGGATGTCCAGCTGGATCACATCGTCGGCGGTACCACGCTGCGGGCGTTCATCGCTCAGCGCATGGGCCAGGACGGGCTGGCCGAGGTCGGCGATGCGCTGTACCGGCTGGACGTCGGCGCCGAGGATCTGACGGACGCCAACAACGCGTTCGGCGAGGCGGGCTTCCTGATTTCCTGGGTCGAAACCCGGAAGGCGAAGCGGGGACTGCCGTGAGCGACGGCAGTTGCCCAGGCGCAAACGCGCATCCCGAATCCCGCGCGTTGTTGCATTGACTGGCCCTAGGCCGCCGCGCCGTCCGGCAGCCTGGCGATCACCTTGAGTTCAAAGTCGAACCCATACAGCCAGGTAACGCCCACGCCGGTCAGCGTGGGATACGGCGCCTGCCCCCAGAACTCGGGAACGATGCGCCAGATCCGTTCGAACTTCGATGCGGGATCGACGATGAACACGGTCACGTCGACCACGTCGTCGAAGCTGCAGCCGGCGGCGGCCAGCACGGCGTTGAGGTTGCGGAATGCCAGCCGCACCTGTTCGTCCAGGTCCGGCTCGGGCGAGCCGTCCTCGCGGCTGCCGACCTGGCCCGAGACGAACAGGAAACCGTTGGCCCTGACCGCCGGGGAATAGCGGTTGCGCTCATAAAGCGCCTGGCGCCCGGGGGGAAAGACGACGTCGCGTTGGGTCATGCCTGATCTCCGTGTACAGGCCGGCTGGCCTGGATGTGTGTGAACCGATGCCGCACTGTAGGAGACGCCGCGCCGCCGATAAACGGGCAAGCCTGTCCAGCACTGTTTGTAGAATGCAAACAATCTGGTGTAGGGCAGGAGACACACATGGACCGATTCGACGCAATGCAGGCGTTCGCGCGGGTGGTGGAGACGGGCAGTTTCACCAAGGCGGCCGAGACGCTGCGCATCAGCCGCACCAGCGTGACGCAGCTGGTGCAGCAGCTGGAAGCGCGGCTGCGCGTCAGGCTGCTCAACCGCACGACTCGCCAGGTCAATGTCACGGCCGACGGCGCGGCCTATTACGAACGCGTGCTGCGCCTGCTGGCCGACATGGACGATGCCGAGACCAGCCTGTCCGACGCCTCGGCCTCGCCCCGGGGCCGGCTGCGCGTGGATGTGCCCAGCCCCTTCGCGCGCATGGTGCTGGTGCCGGCCTTGCCGGCATTCCATGCGCGCCATCCCGAGATCCAGCTGGACCTGGGCGTGAGCGACCGCAAGGTGGACCTCATCGGCGAGAACGTGGACTGCGTGATCCGCGGCGGCGAGCTGCAGGACCAGTCGCTGCGCGCGCGCCGCGTGGCGGACCTGCGGCTGGGCGTGTATGCGTCGCCGGGCTATCTGGCGATGGCGGGCGTGCCACGGCATCCGGGCGAGCTGGAAGACTCGCACCATCGCATCGTGGGCTATCTGTGGGCGCGGCTGGGGCGGGCGCTGCCCTATGCCATGCAGCGCGGCGACGAACGCCTGCGCGTGCACGGACGCTACGCGCTGGCGGTGGACGACGGCAACGCCTATCTGCAGGCCGGCCTGGCGGGGCTGGGCATCTTGTGGCTGCCCGACTACATGGCGCGGCCGCATCTGGCCAGCGGCGAGCTGGCGCGGCTGTTCGAGGACTGGGACATGGAAACGATGCCGATGTACCTGGCCTATCCGCCCAATCGCCACGTCAGCGCCAAGCTGCGCGCCTTCATCGACTGGGTCGTGGAATTGATGGCGCGGCAGGCGTAGCAACGTCGGGCCACGAACTCAGGCCGTCTCCAGCGGATTCAAGCGATCGGCGATCTCGCGCTGCACCCGTCGCAAGTGCTGGCGCATCGCCTGTTCGGCGGCGTCCGGCGAGCGCGCGGCGATGGCTTCGGCGATGGCGCGGTGTTCCTGGTCGCGCTGCTGGATGCGCTCGCTCGTGATCGCGCTGGCCGTGGGCACGTGCAGCCTGTGGTCGGAGCCGACGCGGCGCAGGAAGGCATACAGGCTGGCCGCGAGCTGGTTGCCGGAGCTGTCGGCCAGCAGCTTGTGGAAGGCGATATCGCCGATGGTGCGCGTCACGCCTTGCGGCGTGGTGGCGGCTTCCAGGATCTTGGCGATCTGCACCGGCGAGGCGCGCACCGCCGCCAGGCGCGCGATGGCCGGCTCCAGCACGATGCGCAGCTCGATGACCTCCAGCGCATTGGTGCCCTGGACCACCACGTCGCTCTTGAGCACCGGACTGTCGTTGCGGCGGATGATGGGGCGGGGCAGTTCGGCGGCGTCGCGCATCGTCTCCAGCGCCAGCCGCAGGCGATGCCGCTTCACCTTCAGCTGATCGGCCAGCAGGCGCTCGGGCGGCAGCTCCTCTCCCTTGCCGATCATGGCGCGGATCTGCGTGATCAGGCGCGTGACGTCATTCGAAACTTCGGGTTGCCTTGTGCGTGCCATGAGTTTCCCGCCTCCGGTTTTTTTGCGTACATCTTATGGGCGGAATATGCGCCCAGCAATATCGAAAACCCTGAATGGTTGTTAATTGGTGGTTATTCGGTTGTTAATTCGCAAATGCCTGATTTGCATGGGTAAAAGTCGAAAAAATAAGGGTCGGAAAATCGCGTTTAGGGGTTTTCCATAAAAAAACCAGAATCGCGTTTACACAACCATTGGTTGTTATTAGATTTTGTTCCGCTGAATCCTGATAACCATTCAAAGGGGAATGTGTATGCACGCGACCGAGGTCGCCGGCGATGCGCGCGCGGCGGAATTGCTGTCCATGTATGAGCAGATCGAACGGAGGCACATGTTTCCGTTCTGGGCGCGCGGAGACAGCGCGCACGACGACATCAGCCAGCTGACCAACGGCCCCAAGCCGGTGCCGCACCGCTGGTCGTACCGCGACGACATCCAGCCCCTGCTGGCCCAGTCGGCGCGCCTGATCTCCACCGAGAACACCGACCGCCGCTCGCTGATCCTCATCAACCCGGGCCTGGCGCCGCGCCGCGCGACGGTGTCCACGCTGTACACCGCCTATCGCCAGAACGATCCCAACGAACTCATGCCGCCGCACGCGCACACGGCCAGCGCCGTGCGCTTCGGCCTGACGGGCCGGCAGAACTTCACCGGCGTGGAGGGCGAGGACATCACCTTCCTGCCCGGCGACATGGTGCTGACGCCGCGCGACACCTGGCACAACCATGGCAACCTGGGCGGCGAGCCGGCCATCAACCTGTCGGTGCTGGACTATCCGCTGGTCGAGAACCTGAACGCCCTGTCGTTCCAGCACGACTACCAGGAAAATGGTGAGGTCGTGCGCAAGCAGAGCGCGCGCTTCCAGACCGAGTATTCGCGCATGGTCTACGGCGCCGGCGGACTGACGCCGCGCTTTCTCGACCACCGGCGCGGCGGCGGCGATTCCTCGCCCATGTTCGTGTACCGCTACGAAGCCATGCGCGAGCTGCTGTATCGCTTTCGCGACTGGGACGAATCGCCGCACGAGGGCGTGTCGATCGAATACACGCATCCGCTGCGGGGCGGCCCGGTCTACCGGACCATGACCTTCTTCATGCAGATGGTGCGGCCGGGCGAGACCACGCTGCCGCTCAAGCAGACCGCCAACCTGCTGGTGTCGCCGTTCAGCGGCCAGGGCAGCATGACGGTGGGCGAACAGCGGCATGCGCTCGAACCGTTCGACACGGTCGCCGTGCCCAGCGAGAACTGGGTGCAGTACCGCAACGACGCCACCGAGCCGCTGATCCTGTTCATCGCCAGCGACGAGCCGGCGCTGCGCGCCATGGGCCTGTTCCACCAGTGGGGACGCACGGCCGGCGGCGATCTGGTCGAGCTGGTCTGAGGGAGCCCGGCCTTGGCTAAACAATGGAACACCTCGCTGCTCGCCCACGTCGATTGCGAGGGCGGCGGACAGGTCTGGGTGGAGGGCGCGACGATGTATGTCTCGCACATGCGTCCGCCCTATGGCACCTCGATCTACGACGTCGAAGACCCGCGCCGCCCGCGCCTGCTGGCGTCGCTGGAAGTGCCCATCGGCTGGCATTCGCACAAGGTGCGCGTGCGCGACGGCCTGATGATCGTCAACTATGAGAAGTTCCGCAGCGGCGCCGACGATTTCGGCGGCGGGCTGGGCATCTACGACGTCAGCCGGCCGGACCGTCCGCGCCTGATCACGCACTGGAAGACCGGCACCCAGGGCGGCGGCGTGCACCGCTACGACTTCGACGGCCGCTACGCCTATATCTCGCCGACGGCGCCGGGCTACATCGGCAACATCGTCAAGATCCTGGACCTGCGCGATCCGGCGAAGCCCGAGGAAGTGGGGCGCTGGTGGATTCCCGGCCAGCACGAGGCCGGCGGCGAAACCTATCCCTGGGACAACTACGTGCCGCCGCGCTGCCACCATCCGCTGCGCATGGGCAACCGCCTGTACGTGTCGTACTGGCATCACGGCATGTTCATCCTGGACATCGAGGACATGGCGCGCCCGCGCCTGGTGTCGCAGTTCAACACCGGGCCGGCCCATCCGCATCCCACGCACACGGCGCTGCCCATACCGGGGTTGCTCAAGGGCCGCCAGATCCTGGTGGTGGCAGACGAGGACGTGGCCAAGCTGCGGCCGTCGCCGCCGGCCTTCACCTGGTTCTTCGACATCACGGACGAGCGCCAGCCCATGCCGATCTCCACCTTCCAGGTCGACGGCGTGGACCCTGACGGCCAGCCCCAAGAAGCCATGTCCGGCTGTCACCAGCCGGCCGAGAAGTTCAGCGGCAATGTGCTGCCCTTCGCCTGGTTCGCGCGCGGCCTGCGGCTGCTGGACATCAGCGATCCGTTCCGGCCGCGCGAAGTGGGCTGCTACGAGCCCGACCCGCCGGCCGGCTGCGAACGCGCGTCGTCCAACGACGTCACCACCGACGACCGCGGGCTGCTCTACCTGCTGGACCGGCAGCGCGGCCTGGACATCATCGAAAGCTCTGTCTACGGGACCTGACCATGACCTATCTGCAACAAGCCTTTGGCAACAAGAACCCCAACCTGCCGTTCCATCCGGCGGTGCGGGCGGGCGACTATGTCTTCGTATCGGGCCAGGTGGCCAAGGACGAGAACGGCGTCATGCTGGAAGGCACCATCGAACAGCTGACGCGCGCCACCATCGAAGCGATGCGGCGGGCGCTGCGGGCGGCCGACTGCGACCTGGCCGACGTGGTCAAGGCCACCGTCTACCTGGAGGACGCGCGCGATTTCGGCCGCTACAACGGCGTGTTCAAGGAGTACTTCCCGGACGGGATGCTCGCGCGCACGACCGTGGAGGCCCGCGCGGTCATCGACACCAAGATCGAGATCGAGTGCATCGCCTACAAGCCGCAGCGGTCCTGAACGGCCGCGCAAACCATATATCAAGGGAGAATCATCATGCTGGAAGTTCTGGGACGCGCCACCTCGGGCAATGTGCAGAAAGTGCTGTTCCTGCTCGAAGAGCTGGGCACGCCGTACAAGCGCCACGATTACGGCAAGACCTTCGAGGGCACCACGCTCACGCCGCAATACCAGGCCATCAACCCCACGCAGAAAGTGCCGACCCTGCGCGACGGCGAGCTGCACGTGTGGGAATCGCACACCATCCTGCGCTATGTGGCCAACAAGCAGGAAGCCCATGCGCTGTATCCGCGCGATCCCGCCGCGCGCAGCCAGGTCGAGCGCTGGATGGACTGGACGCTGGCTTCGCTCAACGTGGCCTACCTGGCCGGCTTCAAGGAAGCCAAGCTGCCGCCCGAGCAACTGAGCGAGGCGGCCGCCAAGCTGCTGTCCGCCGAGCTGTCGCTGCTGGACGGGCACCTGGCGGGCCGGCCCTGGGTCGCGGGCGAGGCCTTCTCCCTGGCCGACATCTGCCTGGCGCCGCTGGTGCGCCGCTGCCTGAAGTTCCCCCATCCCAAGCCCGAGCTGGCGCATCTGCGGCAATGGATGGCGCGCATCGAGCAGCGGCCGGCTTTCGCGGCGGCCGTGGCCGCGGGTTGAGGCGGGCCATGGACATGCAGGCGAATGCATCCGCCGGGCCCGGCCCGGCGCGGGAGGCGGCGCCCCTGGCGGCGCAGATACGGGCCCGCGGCCTGAACGTGGATTTCGACACCCGCGCCGGTTGCGTGCGGGTGTTGAGCGACATCGACATCGAGATCGCGAAGGGCTCGTTCACCTCCATCATCGGCCCTTCGGGCTGCGGCAAGAGCACGCTGCTGAAGGTGTTCGCCGGACTGGTGCCGCCGACCGGCGGCGAGGTCTCGGTGGCGGGCGTGCCGCCGGGCGAGGCGGTGCGGCAGCGGCGCGTGGGCATGGTGTTCCAGGAAGCGGCGCTGATGCCCTGGAAGACCGCGCTGGAGAACGTCTGTTCGCTGATGGCGCTGGTGGACGCGGTGCCGCGCGAGCGGCAACGCGACCGCGCGCTGGAACTGCTGCGCCTGGTCGGCCTGGAGTACGCGGCCGACCGGTATCCGGCGCAGCTGTCCGGCGGCATGCGCCAGCGCGTATCCATCGCGCGCGCCCTGGCGCTGGATCCCGAGGTGTTGATGATGGACGAGCCCTTCGGCGCGCTGGACGCCATCACGCGCGAGCACATGAGCGATTTCCTGCTGGAGATCTGGCAGCGCACCGGCAAGACCGTGGTGTTCGTCACGCACTCCATCGACGAGGCGGTCTACCTGTCCGACAGCGTCTACGTCATGGCCACCAATCCGGCGCGCATCGTGCAGAAGCTGGATATCGGCCTGCCGCAGCCCAAGAACGAGGCGACCTTTTCCAGCCCGATGTTCCACCAGAAGTCTTTCCAGTTGCGGCAGCTGCTCAAGGCAGGGCATGCGCCGGGGAGCGGAAAATGAGCATGAGCACGACCTTGAAAGAACCCGCCGCGCCCGCGCGGCCCGCGTCCGGCCGGCTGCGCCAGGCCTGGCGCGCCGCCTTGCCCAGCCTCGCGCTGGTGCTGCTGATCGTGGCGCTGTGGGAGGCGGCGGTCCGGTTGCTGCAGGTGTCGGCCTTCGTGGTGCCGGCGCCGTCGGCCATCGTCGCCGTGCTGTTCGAGCGCCAGGACGAGCTGTTCCAGGCCAGCCTGGTCACGGGCGCGGAAATCCTCTACGGCTTTCTGTGTTCCTGCGTGGTGGGCATTGCGCTGGCGCTGCTGGTGGACCGATACGCCTGGTTCGGCCGCGCCAGCTATCCGCTCATCGTGCTGTTCCAGAACGTGCCGAAGATCGCACTGGCGCCGTTGCTGATCCTGTGGTTTGGCTATGACCTGCTGCCCAAGATCGCCCTGATCGTCATCATGGCCTTCTTTCCGGTCACGCTGAACATGTTGGTGGGCCTGCGCTCGGCCGACGCCAACCTGATGTCGCTGCTGCAGTCCATCGGCGCGACGCCGGGCCAGATCATGGCGCGCGTGAAGATCCCGTCCTCGCTGCCGGCCCTGATGGCGGGCATGAAGGTCGCGATCACCCTGAGCGTGATCGGCGCGATCGTCGGCGAATTCGTCGGCGCCTCGGCCGGGCTGGGCTACATGATCCAGTTCGCCTCCAGCCAGATGGATACGGCGCTGGTGTTCGCCGCGCTGGTGCAGATATCCGTCCTGGGCGTCTTCTTCTATTACCTGATCGAGCTGGCCGAGCTGCGGTTCCTGGGCTGGGCGGCACGCTGAAGCATCGACAACCAACAAGGGGAAAATCATGATCAAGCGTAGCAAGCTGTGCGGCCTGCTGGGCGCGCTGGCCCTGGCCGGCGCGGTCCAGGCCCAGACCAAGGATGCCGTCACCGTGCAGCTGGACTGGGTGGTGCGCGGCAACCATGCGCCGTTCTTCGTGGCGCGCGACAAGGGCTATTTCGCCGAGCAGGGCATCGACGCGGGCACGATCCGCAAGGGCACCGGCTCCACCGACGCGCTGCGGCTGGTGGCCAACGGCAACGCCGACTTCGGCTTCTCGGACCTGCCCACGCTGATGGTGGGTCGGTCGCAGGGCATCGCCAACACGGCGCTGGTGGCGGTCAACCAGAAGACGCCGCTGGCCATCATCGCGGTGAAGAAGAACTTCGACCTCAAGTCCGTGCAGCAGCTCAAGGGCGCCAATATCGGCGTGCACCCGGCGGGGTCCACCTACATCTTCCTGAAGGCGGCGCTGGCCAAGAACGGCCTCTCGCTCAACGACATCAAGCAGTCCACGGTGTCGCCGCCCTATGAGAACTTCCTGCTGCTCAACCGCGTGAACGCGGTGCCGGGCTATATCGACGCCGAAGTGCCCGAGCTGGAGCACAAGGCCGGCGGCCCCGGCTCGCTGTCGGTGCTGCACGGCGCGGACCTGGGCATCCAGAGTTATGGCTCGGGCATGTTCACGGCCGACAAGACCATCGCCGAGCGGCCGGACCTGGTGCGCCGCTTCGTGGCCGCCTACATGAAGGGCTATGCCGACGTGATCCAGGATCCGGGCGCGGCGGCCGACTCGCTGATCAGGAACAACCCGGAATACAAGGGCAAGAAGGAGATGCTGGTGGCGCAGCTGCAGGCCGACCTGGACTACACCTTCTTCAGCGCCCATACCCGCGAGCACGGGCTGGGCTGGATCGATCCGGCGCAGTGGCAGGCCACCGCCACGCTGTACAAGGAGCAGGGCGCGCTGGCGGCCAGCTTCGATGACAGCAAGGGCTTCGATACCCGCTTCCTGCAACAGGCCGGCCCGGTCAAACGCTGAGGAACCCAGGCATGAATCCGAAGACGCACGACACGGCCAGCGGCCCGGTGGCCTTGCCCACCCAGGCCGGCCTGTACTACGGCGGCGCCTGGCACGCGCCGCGGTCCGACCGCTGGATGGAGGTCCGCGCGCCGGGCACCGGCGAGCTGCTGATGCGCGTGGCCGAGGCCGGCCGCGAGGACGTGGCCCGGGCCGCGCGCGCCGCGCGGGAGGGCCATGCCACCTGGCGCCGCACGGCGCCGCTGGCGCGCGCGGCCGTGCTGCGCCGCATTGCCCAGCGGCTGCGCGACAACGCCGCCCAACTGGCCCTGCTGGACGCGCTGGACTGCGGCAATCCGGTGAGCGAGATGGGCTCGGACGTCATGGTGGCCGCCGCGCTGCTGGACTTCTTCGCCGGGCTGGTGACGGAGCTGAAGGGCGACACCATACCGATGGGGCCGGACGCCCTGAACTACACCGAGCGCGAGCCGCTGGGCGTGGTCGCGCGCATCGTGGCGTTCAACCATCCGCTGCTGTTCGCCATGGGCAAGCTGGCCGCGCCGCTGGCGGCGGGCAACGCCGTCATCATCAAGCCGCCGGCGCAGGCGCCGCTGTCGGCGCTGCGCTGCGCCGAGCTGATCGGCGACCTGCTGCCGCCGGGCGTGCTGGCCATCCTGCCGGGCGGCGGCGAGGCCGGCGCCGCGCTGGCCGAGAGTCCCGACGTGGACATGATCGGGCTGGTCGGCAGCATCGCCACGGGCCGCAAGGTCATGCAGGCGGCCGCCGGCCGCATCAAGCCGGTGGCGCTGGAGCTGGGCGGCAAGAATCCCTTCGTGGCCTGCGCCGACGTCGACCCAGCGCAGGCGGCACGCGCCATCGTCGACGGCATGAACTTCACCTGGTGCGGCCAGTCCTGCGGCTCGACCAGCCGCGCCTTCGTCCACCGCGACATCTACGACGAGGTCTGCCGCCACGTGGTCCAGGCCTGCGGCGCCTATGTGCCCGGCGATCCGACCGATCCGGCCACCACGATGGGCGCGATGATCAGCGCCGAGCATCGCGACCGCGTCAAGCGCGTCATCGACGAGGCCAGCGGCGGCCGGCTGCTGCATGGCGGCGCCATTCCGACCCGTGGCGTGCCGGCGGGCGGCCATTATCTGGAACCCACCGTGTATGCCGACGTGCCCGCCGATTCGGCGCTGGCGCGCGAGGAACTGTTCGGGCCGGTGCTGGCGCTGATGCCCTGGCACGACGAGGCGGCGATGCTGGACCAGATCCGCGGCCTGGACGTGGGCCTGACGGCGGCCATCTGGACGGCGGACCTGTCGCGGGCGCACCGGCTGGCGCGCGAGATCGACGCCGGCTTCGTCTGGATCAACGAGGTGGGCAAGCATTTCCTGGGCGCGCCCTATGGCGGCGTGCGGCAGTCGGGCATCGGCCGCGACGAGTGCTTCGGCGAGATGCTGTCCTTCACGCGGGAGAAGAACGTGCATGTGAACTTCAGGCAGGTGGCGAGAACATGAGCGCGGAGTACGACTACATCATCGTCGGCGCCGGCTCGGCCGGCTGCGTGCTGGCCAACCGCCTGAGCGCGCAGGCGGACTGCCGCGTGCTGGTGCTGGAAGCCGGTCCCTGGGATCGCGATCCGCTGATCCATGTGCCGCTGGGCTGGGGCAAGATCCTGCAGAAGCGGCTGCACGACTGGGGCTACGACGCCGAGCCGGCCGAGCACGCCGATGGCCGCGCGATCGAGTGCGCGCGCGGCAAGGTGGTGGGCGGCAGCTCGTCCACCAATGCCATGGCCTTCGTGCGCGGCCATCCGGGCGACTTCGCCCGCTGGGCGCGCGACTACGGGCTGGATGAATGGCGCTTCGAGGACACCCTGCCGTATTTCCGCCGCCTGGAGGACTGGGAGGACGGCGCCGGCGCCGAGCGCGGCGGCGGCGGCCCCTTGCGCGTGCAGCGCTGCCGCTACCAGGATCCGCTGCTCGACGCCTTCGCGGCGGCGGCCGGACAGGCGGGCCATCCCTGGCTGGAGGACTACAACGCGCGGCCCGCCGGCGGCTTCTCGCGCCTGCAGATGTCGATCCGCCAGGGCCGGCGCTGCAGCGCCGCGACCGCTTATCTGCGGCCGGCGCTGCGGCGGTCCAACCTGCGCGTGGAGACGGGCGCGCATGTGCTGGGCCTGGATTTCGACGGAGATCGCGCCACCGGGCTGCGCTATGTGCGCGGCGGCCGGCAGCAGACGGCGCGGGCGCGGCGCGAGGTCATCCTCGCCGCCGGCGCGATCAACACGCCGGCCATCCTGATGCACTCGGGCATCGGGCCGGCGCGGACGCTGGAGCAGGCCGGGCTGCCGGTGCGGCTGGACCGCCCCGGCGTGGGCGCCAATCTGCAGGACCACATCTCGGTCATCGTGACGGCGCGGCGGCGCGCGCCCGGTCCCTTCGTGCGCGAACTGCGGCTGGACCGCATCGGCCGCTCGATGGTGCGCGCCTACCTGGGCGGCGAGGGTTTCGCCGGCGACGTGCCGGGCGGAGTGGTGGGCTTCGTGCAGCCCGACGGCATGGACACGCCCGACCTGCAATTCCTGCTGACGGCGGCGCCGTTCACGGCCCGGCCCTGGCTCAAGCCCTGGCGGCAGCCGTTCCAGGACGGCTTCGCCGTGCGCACGGTGCTGCTGCATCCGCGCAGCCGGGGCCGCATCACGGTGGCGGGCGCGGATCCGCTGGCCGCGCCGCGCATCGACCAGAACTTCCTGGCCTGCCAGGAGGACCGGGAGCGGGTGCGCGATTCGGTGCGCATCGCGCGCGACCTGATGCGTCAGCCGGCGCTGGGCGATTTCGTGCTCGACGAGCTGGCGCCGGGGCAGGGCGCCGAGGACGACCAGGCGCTGGACGCATTCATCCGCCGCAC
This sequence comes from Achromobacter sp. Marseille-Q0513, assembly GCF_018195695.1. Classification (NCBI taxonomy): domain Bacteria; kingdom Pseudomonadati; phylum Pseudomonadota; class Betaproteobacteria; order Burkholderiales; family Alcaligenaceae; genus Achromobacter; species Achromobacter sp. Marseille-Q0513. Next base: position 14,184 of record NZ_JAGTJY010000134.1, read on the forward strand.
GGCGATCACCGTGCACCACCCGGGCGGCACTTGCCGCATGGGCACGGAGCGCGATCCGATGGCGGTGGTGGACGGGCGCATGCGCTGCCTGGGCGTGCCGGGCCTGCGCATCGTCGACGCCTCGGTCATGCCCGACCTGACCTCGGGCAATATCAACGCGCCCGTGCTGATGCTGGCCGAGCGCGCCGCCGACTGGATCCGCGCATCATGATGCGGCTGTCCCTGAGCCGGCACCGCTGCGTCAGCCTGCTGCCGCTGGCGGCGGGCGCGGTGCGCAGGCTGGACGATTTCTTCGCCGTGGACTGCCTGGACGCCGACGAGCGCCTGCCGGCGGACACGGCGGCGCTGATCGTCCGCTCATGCATGCTGGCCGGACTGCGCCAGAACGGGCTGCCGGCCAGCGTGCGCTCGGTGACGGTCGTCGGGGGAGCGGTGTCGGCGGACTTCCTGGACCATATGTGCGCGCGGCGCGTGCTGGTCACTTGTCCGGGTGTGGAAGACGCCGCCTGCGAGAGTCAGGCGATGGAGGTCTGCCACGATGTGATGGCGGCCTTCGGCTTCGGCCGGCTGGGCGCGCGGCCGCGCAACGTGGTCAACGACGTGCTGTTATGTGACTGCTGCTAGGGGCTTGCGCCGGCCGGGCCGCGCAGCGCGTGCGCGGCGGCGGCGCGCTGCGTGGCCGCGCCGAGCAGGCAGGCCAGGTCCGTGCCCGTCGAGACCAGGCAGCCCAGGGGCGCGGCGGCCAGTTCACGCAGCAGCGCGGGCTGGCCCGCCAGCCCGCCCAGGCCCAGCGCCTTGCCCGCATCCAGGCAGGCCTGGCGGATGCGGGCCAGCGCAAGCCGCAGCGTCGGGTGGCCCCATTGCCCGGCCAGGCCCAGGTCGGCCGCCAGATCGTGCGCGCCGATGAACAGCAGGTCCAGGCCGTCCACCGAGGCGATGGCCTCGACCGCGTCCAGCGCGTTGCGGCTTTCGATCATGACGGCCGTCAGCACGCTGGCGTCCAGCGTCGCCATGGCCTCGGCCTGCGGCACGTCGCGGTAGCCCAGCGCCGCCTGCCCGCCGGCGTAGGAACGGCGGCCGCGCGGCGGATGGCGGCAGCAGGCCACGGCCCGCGCCGCGTCGGCGGCCGATTCGACCTGCGGCGCGATGATGCCGAGCGCGCCGCCGTCCAGCACGCGGCCGATCAGGGCGGCGTCGATGGCGGGCACGCGGACCAGCGGCGTCACGCCCGCCTCGCGGGCGGCGTTGCAGATGCGGCTGGCGGATTGCAGCGACAGGCAGGAATGCTCCAGGTCGACGTACAGCGCGTCCAGGCCGGCGGTCGCGGCGATACGGCCGATCTCGGGGCCGTCGAACAGGCGCACGATCAGCGAGGCGGCCAGGCCGCCTTGCCGCAGCGTGCGCAGCAATGGGTTGGTGAGCGTGGAATCGGACATGGCCGTGCCGGGCTAGACCCGTTGCGGACTGAACGACGCCGCGCGCCAGATCGACACCTGCTGCGCCACGAAGGTCCCGCGATTGCCACGCTTGAATTCCTGCCAGGCCGGATCGGCCTCCAGCGCCGCGCGGCGGGCTTCGCGGTCGGCCATGCTGTCGTAGGCCCAGATGTGCAGCACCTGGTTGAGCGTGCCGATGTCGCTGACGAAGAAACCCAGCAGGCGGCCCAGGTGGCGCATCTGCAACGGCAGCGCCAGCTCGCGGTAGCGCGCCAGATAGGCTTCCATGCCGCCATGCGGCAGGGTGTAGGTGCGGTGTTCGATGATCATGACGGTTGTCTCCGGCGGTTCAGGCGGGCGGGGTCAGCACCGCGCCCCGGCTGAAAAAGGCGTCCAGGTTGTCCAGCACCAGGTTTTCCATGGCGGCGCGGGTTTCCTGCGTCGAGGCGGCCACGTGCGGCAGCACCACGACCTTGTCGCGGCCCAGTAGCGCGGCCGGCACGCGCGGTTCGTCGGCGTACACGTCCAGCCCGGCGCCGGCGATGCGGTCCGTCTCGATGGCGCGCGTCAGTGCGGCTTCGTCCACCACGCTGCCGCGCGCCACGTTGATGAGGAAACCGTCCGGACCCAGCGCGTCCAGCACCGCTTCCGACACCAGATGGCGCGTGGCCGGGCCGCCCGGACAGGACAGCACCAGGAAGTCGGCCCAGCGCGCCAGCGCCGGCAGGTCGGGCTCGAACGGCATGCCAGCGTCCTTCTTGGGCGCGCGGCCGTGGTAGCGCAGCGCCATGTCGAAACCGGCGGCGCGGCGCGCGATGGCGCGGCCGATACGGCCCAGGCCGACGATGCCCAGCCGCTTGCCGCTGACGCGCGTCGCCAGCGGGTAGGGGCCGTCGGGCCAGCGGCCCGCCTGCACGTGGCGGTCGGCGCCGGGAATGCGCCGCGCCGTGGCCAGCACCAGTCCGAAGGCCAGATCGGCGACGCAGTCGTCCAGCACGTCGGGCGTGGTGCTGACCTGCACGCCGTGGCGGTGCGCCGCGTCCAGGTCGATGCCGTCGTAGCCCACGCCGAAGCAGGCCAGCACGCCGCCGGCCAGGCAGGCGAACATGGCCTCGGTGCAGCCATGGCGCGACATGGTCACGCCGCCCTCGTAGCGGCCGCGCGAGGCGCGCAGCCAGGCGTCGCGGTCGGGCTGTTGCCACAGCGCGTCC
>NZ_JAGTJY010000135.1:0-16746 GCF_018195695.1 Achromobacter sp. Marseille-Q0513
GGTCACGGCCCGGCCGGGGGAGTAGCCGGGGGCGGGACTAGAATAAGCGGACGCCGCCGCTTGGCGGCGATCCCCTATCCGTTCCCCCGAGGAGCTTGCAGCATGACCGCAACTTCCGCTGCCCCAACGCCAGGCGCAGCGCTGCCCGCCGCCACCGTCCAGGTGGACATCATTTCCATCCAATCCCAGGTCGTCTATGGCTGCGTCGGCAACAACGCCGCCATGCCGGTGTTCCGCAAGGCCGGCTGGCGCGCGCTGGCCGTGCCCACCGTGATCCTGAGCAACACGCCGCACTATCCGACGCTGCATGGCGGAGCGGTGCCCATGGATTGGTTCGACGGCCTGTTGCAGGGGCTGGAAGACCGGGGCGTGACGCGCGTGGCGCGGGCCGTGGTCTGCGGCTACCTGGGCCAGCCAGCCCAGGCGGACGCGCTGGCGCGCTGGCTGCCGGCGCTGCGCGCCGCCCGGCCCGACATCCAGGTGCATATCGATCCGGTCATGGGCGACCGCAACGACGGGCTGTACGTGAACGAGGGCCTGGTCGCGCAATACCGCGACCTGCTGGTGCCGCATGCCGATGGCATGACGCCCAATCATTTCGAGCTGGAGCTGCTGGTCGGCCGCAAGCTGGTCACGCTGGATGAAGTGCTGGCCGCCGCCCGCGAACTGATCGCGCGCGGCCCGCGCTGGATCGTGGTCACCAGCGCCGCGCCGGCCGAGGCCGAGCCCGGCACGCTGCGCCTGGCCGTGGTGACGCGCGATGAGGTCACGGTGGTCAGCCATCCGGAAATCGCCATTCCGCCGTCGGTGCATGGCACCGGCGACGTGTTTATGGCGGCCATCACCGCCGCGCTGCTGGCCGGCCAGCCCCTGGCCGAGGCCGCGCGCGACGCGGCGCGGCAGGTTACCGAGGCGCTGGCGCGCACGCGCGAGCTGGGCTGGGAAGAGCTGGCGGTGGAATAGTGGCGACGCGGCCCGCGCGCCTTCGATGGCGGGCGGGCCGCGTTGTGAGCCGCCGGCTGCCGCCGGGCCTCAGGGCACGATGGACAGGCCCACGCGGAACTGCGAGTCCTCGCGCCGGTTGTAGCCCAGCAGCGTCTCGCCATAGCCGTTGAAATACTGCAGGTGCAGGTAGCCGTTCATGTTCAGCCAGGTGCGCTGCAGCGGCCAGGCGAAATCCAGCTGGGTCGTGCGGCGCTGCTGGTCGCCCTGCCGGTACAGGGCCGTGACCACGGCGCCGTTGTCCTGGGCCCAGCGCAGCTGCCAGTCGACGCGGCCGGCGTAGTCGGCGTAATCCGGGTTCTCGCTGGCCACGCCGAAATAGGCCTTGATCCTGGGCGCGAAGGTCAGCGTGCTGCCGCCGTCGAGGCGGTAGTGGAAGCGCGGTTCGACGTAGCCGTCGTTGACCGAGCGCGAATCGGGACCGTCCTTGCCGTTCGAGTTGTGCTCCGCCCCGACGTTCACGCCCAGGCGCCAGTTCTGGCTTTCCGAGGACCAGAGATTGTCGGACAGCCAGAACACGCTGGGATTGAAGGTGGTGTCGATGAAGGGCATCGAGTCGCTCTGCAGGTCCCAGAGCGAGGTCTGGGTGTATCCCAGATAGAAGTTCTCGTACCAGTTCGCGGGCCGGTTGGCGGCCGGGCTGAAGAGGCGGTACTTGGCGCTGATCTGGAAGCGCGCGGTGGTCTTGCCGCGCGTGCCGATATCGAAATACACCGGCTTGTATTCGGAGATCGCGCTGCGAAAGCGCGAGAAGGCGTCCGCCTGGCCGGGCGCGGCGGACGCGTCGGGCGACGGGCCGCCCTGCACCGAGGCGCCGGCGGCGGCGACTTCGGGCGCGGGCACCGGCTGGCCGCTGCGCGCATCCACCACAGGACCCTGCGCCGGCGTGCTGGCCAGCGTGCCGCTGTCGCGGCCGGTGGCGTCCAGCGCCATCATGGCGGGCTGGCCCTCGATGGAAACGGCCTGCAGCCCGCGCGCGCTGGCGGGCACCTCGGCCGACCAGGCCAGGCGCGCGAAGTTGTTGACGGGCACGCTGTAGCGCGCCTGCTCGCCCTGCAGGCGCGCCAGGCTGCGCACGATCTGGCCGTCCTGGCCGCGCCATTGCAGCACCAGCTCGGGCGGGGCCTCCCAGGTGGCGCGGGCATTGCCTTCGTTGAAGTAGACCGCCTCGATGGTGACGGTGTCGCCGGGGGCGGCCGAGGGGCGGTCCAGCCGGTACGACACGCCGGCCGCGGCGGTGCCGGCCATGCCCAGCGCCAGGGCGGCGGACAGGACGTGCAGGGCGTGTATCGGACGGTCAATGCTCATAGGGGAAGAAGAGGTCAGAAGGACGAAGCAATGTAGCATCGCCCTCCGCAACCGTCTGTAAGCCCGCCTGTGCTTATGTAGGCATTGAAACAGCGCCGGGCCGGCCGGCGCGCCGTCCCTATTCGCCGAACTTGATGCCCTGGGCCAGCGGCAGCTGGCGCGAGTAGTTGATGGTGTTGGTGGCGCGGCGCATGTAGTTGCGCCACGCGTCCGAGCCCGATTCGCGGCCGCCGCCGGTTTCCTTCTCGCCGCCGAACGCGCCGCCGATCTCGGCGCCCGAGGTGCCGATGTTGACGTTGGCGATGCCGCAGTCCGAGCCGGAGGCCGACAGGAAGGTCTCGGCCTCGCGCAGGTCGTTGGTGAAGATGGCCGACGACAGGCCTTGCGGCACGGCATTGTTCAGCGCCAGCGCCTGGGCGAAGTCGGTGTAGCGGATCACGTAGAGGATGGGCGCGAAGGTCTCGTGGCAGACCACGTCGGTCTGGCCCGGCATCTCGGCGATGGCGGGGCGCACGTACCAGGCGTCGGGATACTGTTCGGCCAGCGCGCGCTCGCCGCCGGTGACCTTGCCGCCCTGTTCGACCGCGGCCTTGAGCGCCGACTGCATCGCGTCGTAGGAAGCGCGGTCGATCAGCGGGCCGACCAGCGTGCCGGCGTCCAGCGGATTGCCGATGGGGGCGCTGGCGTAGGCCTGGTGCAGGCGGCGCAGCAGCTCGTCGGCCACGCTGTCGTGCACGATCAGGCGGCGCGTGCTGGTGCAGCGCTGGCCGGCCGTGCCGATGGCGCCGAAGACGATGCCGCGCGCGGCCATGTCCAGGTCGGCGCTGGGGCCGACGATGATGGCGTTGTTGCCGCCCAGCTCCAGCAGCACGCGGCCGAAGCGCTGCGCCACGCGCGGGCCGACCTGGCGGCCCATGCGGGTCGAGCCGGTGGCCGACACCAGGGCCACGGCATGCGAATCGACCAGCGCCTCGCCGATCTCGCGGCCGCCGATCAGCACCTCGGACAGACCCGCCGGCGCATCGCCGAAGCGTTGCGCGGCCTGCGCGAACAGCGCCTGGCAGGCCAGCGCGGTCAAGGGCGTTTTCTCCGACGGCTTCCACACCACGGCATTGCCGCAGACCAGCGCCAGCGCGGCGTTCCAGGACCACACGGCCACCGGGAAGTTGAAGGCGCTGATCACGCCCACCACGCCCAGCGGATGCCAGGTCTCCATCATGCGGTGGCCGGGGCGCTCGGAGGCGATGGTCAGGCCGTACAGCTGGCGCGACAGGCCCACGGCGAAGTCGCAGATGTCGATCATTTCCTGTACTTCGCCTTCGCCCTCGGCCAGGATCTTGCCGGCCTCCAGGCTCACCAGCCGGCCCAGCTCGCGCTTGTGGCCGCGCAGGGTTTCGCCGAACAGGCGCAGCAGCTCGCCACGGCGCGGCGCCGGCACGTCGCGCCAGGCCAGGCTGGCCTGGCGGGCGCGGGTGATGGCGGCATGCGCCTGGGCCACGCTGTGTTCGCGCACCCGCGCCAGCTCGGCGCCGTCGATGGGACTGCGCGCGGCCAGCGTGCCGCCGGTGAGCGCGGCCGGGTCGAGTCCGAGCGCGCGCAGGATGTCAGATGAAGTGTCCATGCCGGTTCCTTGGGTTGCGGTGCGGGGCAGGGTTATGCCTAAGTGGCGATTTCGGAAAAAAATTTACTATACGAAACTCAAGCTGTAAATGCGAAACCCCCCGGATGCCGGCGCGCGTGCGCCGGCATCCCGAGTCACCCGATCGGGAGCATTGATGGCCGTTGAACCCCTGCTGCGAGTCCAGGCAGTCACCAAGTCCTACCGGCGCGACGGGCAGCCCGCCCACCTGGCGCTGGCCGGCATCGACTGCGAGCTGAGCCGGGGCGAGGTCATGGTGGTGGTCGGCCCGTCCGGCTCGGGCAAGAGCACGCTGCTGCGCACGCTCAACGGCCTGGAGACCATCGACAGCGGCGCCATCACGGTGGACGGCGTGTCCCTGACCGATCCCGCCACCGACATCAACCGCTGGCGCACCGACGTGGGCATGGTGTTCCAGCACTTCAACCTGTTCCAGCACCGCAACGCGCTCGACAACGTGGCGCTGCCGCAGCGCGTGGTGCGCGGCCGCGACCGCGCCCAGGCCGAGCGCTACGCCCGCGAGCTGCTGGGCCGCGTCGGCATGGCCGACTACGGCGCCCGCTATCCCAGCCAGCTGTCCGGCGGCCAGCAGCAGCGCGTGGCGATCGCGCGCGCGCTGGCCATGGATCCCAAGCTCATGCTGTTCGACGAGGCCACCTCGGCGCTCGATCCCGAGACCGTGGGCGGCATCCTGGAACTGATGCGCGCGCTGGCGCGCGACGGCATGACCATGGCGGTGGTGACCCATGAAATGGGCTTCGCCCGCGACGTGGCCGACCGCGCCCTGTTCATGGACGCCGGCCGCGTGATCGAGGCCGGCACGCCGGCCGAGGTGTTCGGCAGTCCCCGGGAGGCCCGCACGCGGGCGTTCCTGGAGAAGATCCTGTAGCGGCGGCGCAAGGCCGATACAGTCGCCGCCCGCTAGCGGCATGCGCGCCGGCCCGGCTGAACCGGGCGCCGCCGGCGCGCGGATGGCAGGCCCGGAATGACGTCAGACCACACATTCAAGGGGTAGAGCATGTTCAAGATCAAGCAATGGCTGGGCACGGCCTGCGTGGCCTGGGCCGCGGCGTCGGCGGCGCTGCCGGCGCAGGCCGACGAGCTGGGCGACATCATCAAGCGCGGCGAGCTGCGGGTGGCGGTGCAGACATCCGGACCGCTGATGAGCTTCATGGACAAGAGCGGCAAGCGCACCGGCCTGGCGGTCGAGGTCGCCCAGCGCATGGCCGACGACCTGGGCGTGAAGCTGGTGTTGCAGGACTACGAGTGGAAGGGCCTGATCCCGGCGCTGCTGTCCGGCAAGGCCGACATGGTGGCGGCGGACATGACGCCCACGCCGCAGCGCGCGGCCCAGGTGCTGTTCTCGGCGCCGATGTTCTACGCCGAGACGGTGGCCGTGGTGCCGAAGGATTCGCCCTACAAGAGCTACGCCGAGCTGGACAAGGCCGGCGTCACGGTGGGCGCGCTGGGCGCCAGCACCTACGCGGAAGTGGGCAAGAAGATGCTGCCCAAGGCCACGCTCAAGGAGTTCTCCGGCGGCAGCGCGCCGGTCGGCCAGGCGCTGTCCAGCGGACGGCTGGACGCCGGCATCATGTCCATGTCGACCGCCAACCAGTTCCTGATGGACTTTGGCAACCTGCGGGTGCTGGACGGCATCATGGTGCGCGAACCGCTGGCCTTCGCGGTGGCGCCCAACGCCTTCCGCCTGAAGTTCTGGCTGGACAATTGGCAGACGCTCAAGACCGCCGACAACACGCTGCCCGAGCAGGTGAAGTATTGGTACTCCACCGACTGGAAGAAAGAGCACTGAGGCCGTCCGCCGGGGGCAGCGCGCATGGATTGGTTGATCGACTACTACAACTGGCGCATCGTCAGCCAGTACGCGGGCCAGTTCGCGTCCGGCCTGGCCAACACGCTGATTGCGGCCGGCGCCAGCCTGGTGCTGTCCGTGCTGGCCGGCATCCCGCTGGCGCTGGCGCGCATGTCGCCGCGCGCGCCGTGCTGGCGGCCGGTGGCCGGCTACGTGCAGTTCGTGCGCGCCACGCCGCTGCTGGTGCAGATCTACCTGGTCTATTACGCGGTGCCCATGCTGATACCCGGCGCCAAGGGCTGGAGCGAGATGGCGCTGGGCATCATGGCGATGACGCTGCACCACGCCGCCTACATGAGCGAGATCATCCGCGTCGGCATCGAGTCGGTGCCGCGCGGCCAGGTCGAGGGCGCCAAGGCCTGCGGCATGAACTACGGCCAGCGCCTGCGCTACGTGGTGCTGCCGCAGGCCTTCGCCAACACGCTGCCGCCGCTGCTGGGCCAGACGGCGGTGCTGATCAAGGACACCTCGCTGCTGTCGCTGATCACCGTGTTCGAGCTGGTGGCCGCCGGCGTGCAGATGAACAGCGAGCGCATCGTGCCCAACGAGAGCTTCCTGACCATCGCCGCGGGCTATCTGCTGATCTACGGCGTCATGCTGCTGCTGTCGCGCGGCGTCAGCTTGTGGCTGGCCGGCCCGGCCTGGAACGCGAGGTGAGCATGCTGGAATCCTACCTGTCGACCGCCGGCGTGGTGCTGCCCTTCCTGCTCAAGGGCTTCTGGGAGACGCTGAAGATCTCGTTCTTCGCCATCATCGCCGGCTCGCTGCTGGGCTTCGTCATCGGCGTGGTCCGCAGCTACCGCATCCGCGGCCTGCACCAGCTGCTGGGGCTGTACATCCACGTGCTGCGCGGCACGCCGTTCCTGGTGCAGCTCTATATCTTCTATTTCGTGTTGCCCAGCTCCGGCATCGCGTGGCTGCACTGGGACTCGGCCACGGCGGCCTTCGTGTCGCTGTCGGTCTACACGTCCTGCTACGTGGCCGAGATCATCCGGGGCGCCATCGAGGCCGTGCCGCGCGGCCAGACCGAGGGCGCCATGACGCTGGGCCTGAAACCCTTGCAGATCCTGCGACTGGTGATCCTGCCGCAGGCGCTGCGGCTGATCGTGCAGCCCATGAGCGGGGTGTACGTCATGCTGATCAAGAGCACGGCCATCCTGTCCGTGGTCGGCATCACCGAGCTGACGCGCCAGGGCGAGGTCTTCATCATCACCTTCCCGGCCAAGTCGCTGTTCATCTACGCCATGATCGCGGCCATCTATTTCCTGTACTGCTATCCGCTGCTGCGCCTGGCCAACTGGCTGGAAAAGCGGCTGGCCGGCGGCCTGCAAGGCGCCAGCCTCAACTAGAACGGACGCCGCCCAGCACCATGCCCACCGAGTACGTCGACACCTACTACAAGCGCACGCTGTCCGACCCGCAGACCCGCTATCCGGCCCTGTCCGGCCCGGAAAGCACCGAGGTCTGCGTGGTGGGCGGCGGCCTGGCCGGCCTGTCGGCGGCGCTGGAACTGGCCCGGCGCGGCCGGCAGGTCGTGCTGCTGGAAGGCAGCCGCATCGCCTGGGGCGCCTCGGGCCGCAACGGCGGCTCGGTCTCGCCCGCGTTCTCGGCCGGGGCCGACGCCATCCGCCGCCATGTGGACGAGGAACACTACCGCGCGCTCTACCGGCTGTCGATGGAGGGCGTGGAGATCATCCGCGCCAACATCCGCGACCTGGACATCCGCGACGCCCACAAGGTCGACGGCCGCCTGCGCGTGGTGCGCTACGACGCCGGCGACGCGCTGCAGCGCTGGTGCGAGGAACAGCAGCGCGTTTTCGAACGCGACGTGCGCGTGCTGTCGCGCGCCCAGCTGCGCGAGCGGCTGGTGACCGAGGCCTATTTCCAGGGCGTGGACGATCCCACGTCCTTCCATTTCCATCCGCTCAACTACGCACGCGCCCTGGCGCGGGAGTGCGCGCGGCTGGGCGTGCGCATCCACGAGGACTCGCCGGCGCAGCAGTTGGCGCTGGACGGCGCGGTCAAGCAGGTCGCCACCGCCGGCGGCCGGGTCGAGGCGCGCACCGTGGTGCTGGCCACGGGCGGCTACACCGGCGCGCTGCAACCCGCGTTGCGCCGGGCCATGCTGCCCATCGCCACCTACATCATGCTGACCGAGCCGCTGGGCGAGCGCGTGCGCGAAGCCATCCGCAGCGACGCCGCCATCGGCGACGACCGCCGCGCCGGCAACTACTACCGGGTGCTCGATGGCGGGCGCATCGGCTGGGGCAGTAGAATCACCACCCGGATCGACGACCCGCCGGATCTGGCCGAGGCGTTGCGCCGCGAGCTGCTGTCGGTCTATCCGCAGCTGCGGGGCCTGCGCGTGGAAACCGCCTGGTCGGGACGCATGGCCTACGCGCGGCACCTGATGCCGCAGATCGGCCTGCTGGCCCCGGACGTCTGGTACTGCACGGCCTTCGGCGGGCATGGCATGAACACCGCCTCCATCGGCGGCCGCGTGGTGGCCGAGGGCATCACCGGCGACAGCCACCGCTACCAGCTGTTCCAGCCGTTCGGGCTGGCCTGGAACGGCGGCGCGCTGGGCCGGGCGGCGGTCCAGCTCACATATTGGTCTTATCAAGCGCGCGACTGGTGGCGGGAGCGCCGGTCGCGCTGACAGGGTGTACAGATGCAAGGCAACAAACAGAGCGTGTTGGCACAACGGCTGCGAGCCCTGCGCCAGGCGCGGGACTGGACGCTGAAGCAGGCGGCGGCGGCCACCGGCGTGTCCGCGTCCGCTCTGTCCAAGATCGAGAACGGCCTGCTGTCGCCCACCTATGACAACCTGATCAAGATCGCCGCCGGCCTGGAACTGGACGTGGCCGAGCTGTTCACCCCGTCCGACGCCCACATGGGCACCGGCCGCCGCAGCCTGGGCCGCCAGGGGGAAGGGCGCCAGTACGAAACCCCGTACTACGACCACCGCCTGCTGTGCACGGCGCTGTCGCACAAGCGCATGATGCCGTTCCACACCCGGGTCAAGGCGCGCTCGTTCGAGGAATTCCAGGACTGGAGCCGCCACCATGGCGAGGAATTCGTCTACGTGCTGAGCGGCGAGGTCGAGCTGTACACCGAGTTTTACGAGCCGGCCCGGCTGCGCGCCGGCGAAAGCTTCTACATCGACAGCCGCATGGGACACCGGGTCATCAGCGTCAGCAAGGAAGACGCGCTGGTGCTGTGGGTGTCCACGCACACGGACCTGGGCGAGGAATAGCGGGGCCTTCCGGTCTTTTTCCCTTGCTTGGCGCAACAAGGTAAAATGCGCCCGCCCGGAGCCTTTCCGGGCATTACCCAATCGCGCGGCAGTAGCTCAGCTGGATAGAGCACGGGCCTTCTAAGCCCGGGGTCGGGGGTTCGAGCCCCTCCTGCCGCGCCAGGGATCCAGGCGATGCAATGCCTGGACAGGGTTCGTCGACCGCAGGCGCGGCCGTTTCAAGCAAGCGCAGCCCGCCGCCGCTAGAACATCATCCTGAACCCCACGGTCGCCGTGACCACATGGCTGCCGGAGAAATCGGCATCCGCGTCGATCTGGCCGTAGAGGGCATAGCGTCCTCCCCAGCCGTAATTCGCGCCCAGGCCCACGCTGCCCCAGGTGCGCGCCATCCGGCTGGCCACCGGCACCTCGGCCACGCGCACGCGCGTCCCGTCCAGGAATTCATGCTTGACGTTGACGACGCCATAGACGCTGGCTTCCCGGCTCACACCGCTCGATTGCCAGTCGCGCTTGTAGTCCAGCGCGATGCCGACGCGGCCCTGCAGGCTGTCGCCCTTGTCGCTTTCGACGCGCGCGCCGAATCGGTCGTTGAAGCTGCCGAAGCGGGTCGACAGGTACGTCAGCTGCGCCTGCGGGATCAAGGCGAGTCCCTGCCTCAAGTCCCAGGCCTTGCCCGCCTCGATGCCCAGCCCGTAGCTGTGCGCCTTCTCGCCATTCCTGAGCTTGCCCGCCGCGCGTGATTTCAGGTCGCTGTCGAACCAGTTCGCCTGGGCCTGGACGTCGACATAGACGCCGTTCGCGCCATACCAGGTCAGCGTGGGCGTCAGGCCATAGACGGTGGTGTCGACGTTGCCGTTGCCGTAGGCCGAGGACACGCGCGTGTCGGCCTTGCCATAGTGAAAAGCCAGGCCGCCCACCAGGTGGGAGCCGTCGCGCTCGCCGTTCAGGATGCGATCCACGCCGAACTGTGCCTTCCAGCTGTCGATGTCCTGGCGCGCGCCGGTCGTGGACGTCGCGGGATCGTATCGGCTCGCCGTTCCTTCCACCCGGCTCCACACGCCGTTGCGGCCGACGTCCGCCGGGTCGTAGAGACGATTGCCGACCCGCTGGCGCAGGGTCGGCAGCTTGCTCAGCTGTAGCAGCGTGTTGGCGTAGGCTTCATAGACCGGCACGCCGGGCTGATAGCGCAAGGGCGGCTCCGCGCCCGGTGTGCCGCCGCCGGGTTGAGGCGAGCCGGGATCGGTCAGGGACGATCGCAGATACCAGCCGCCGTCGGCCGGATCCTGTTGCAGCACATAGCCGTAGGCGCCGGCCACCAGGGCAGGGCGGCCATCGATCACGTAATCGCCGTTGGCCAGGTTGAATTGGCCCGCCGAGACGCCATTGACCTGCACGATCTGTATGCCGCGCTGGGTCGCCGCGCCCGCGCCGCCCACGTTCTTCACCGTGACCGGCGTCGCGCCGGCGGTCGCGCCCGTGATCACCAGCTTGTCGGTCGGCGAGTTGTCGGCGCCAAGCTGCGTGCGGACTTCCAGGCCGCCGCCCTGGCCGGCATAGTCGCCGGCGATCGTCAGCGTGCCGAAGCCGCTGCGCGGTCCCGGCGCGATGGTGCCCTGGTTGGCCGTCGCGCCGACGCGTCCCGTTCCGGTCAGCCGCGCGCCCGCGAGCACATTCACGGGTCCGCCCAGGATGCCGTCCACCTGCAGCGTGCCCGCGCGGATGGCGGTGTTCCCCGTGAACGCCGCGCTGTTGCCCGACAGCGTCAGCGTGCCGGCGCCCAGCTTGTTGAAGCTGGACGCGCCCGAGAAGGCGGTGCCCATGACCACGTCGTAGGTATTCGTGTCGAACCAGGCGCCATTGGCGCCGATCGCCTGCGTGGCGAAGCCGTTCAGGAAATCATTCTGGTCGCGAATGGCGCGCAGGATGCCGCCATTCCAGTTGAAAGCCGTGGTGCCGGCCCCCTTGACGACGGAGCCGGTCTCCAGCGCGCCACGACCGCTGGCATCGCCGAGCAGGTTCAGCGTGCCGGTGGAGCCGCCGGCGACGGCGATCCAGGTATCGGCGGCGGCGCCCGCGATCCCGCCCTTGTCGATGGTCAGCGTTCCCGTGCCCGCCGAGCCGATCTCGATGCGGTCGCTCGCCCTCAGGGTCGAGGCGTTGGCCGTCGTGCTGGACACGTTGACGGTGCCCACGCCGCCCGCCTGGAGCCCGATATAGATCGACGCGGCGGAAGTCGGCCCGCTCGGTCCCTGGGTGTGGACAGCGGCGCCGTCCTGGACCTGCAGTTCGCCGGTCCCTTCAAAACCGACATAGATGTTGTTCAGCGGATCCCAGACCGATCCGGCGCCCGTCACGGTAACGAGCCCGTTGCCGCCGGGTTGCCAGCCGATGATGCCCTGGCCGCTGTGCACCGCGCCGCCATCGTCGATCCGCAGCGTGCCGCTGCCGCCGGTGCCGATCTGGAACGAGTTGATCGTGGAAAGCTGCCAGACGGATCCACCGCCCGACACGGTAACGGTGCCAACGCTGCCGCTATCGCGGCCGATGATGCCCGCATCGCTGCGCGCCTGGCCGCCGGCCTGCACCTTGAGCGTGCCTTGGCTGCCCGATTCGACCCCGACGGACACCAGACCGGCGCTGGTCCAGGTCGATGCCGCGCCGCCGTTCCTGCCGGACACCGTCAGGGTGCCCACGGCCCCATTGAGATTGCCGATGGTGGCCAGATCGTTGGAGACCGTGGCGCCGGCGTCGATGGTCAAGCTGCCCGTGGTCGTGTCGCCGACGGTCAGGTCGCCGCCGACCGTCCAGTTGGGTGTCTGGACCGACCCGGGCAGCACTTCTCCGGTACTGGAGACCAATTGGGCGCTGGCGGAATGCGGGAAGTTGGCCGCGCATGAGATGAAAACTGCCTTCAGCAGCCACTTTGCTTGTTGGCGCTTGCGCTCGACCATGGCAATTCCTCCCCGAATGGACGCGATGTGCTTTCGGGCTGCTACGGCAGGCGGAGCGCCTTTCTTAATAGGTGATTGCGCAGGGGGGGATGCGCGATTGCGATGGCCGTTCTTCGATTGGGTGTCACGGTTGCAGAGGGATTGAAGGCTGCTCAACCCAAGCCGTTTTCCAAGTTATTGGCGGTACGAGGAAATCCGGCAGGTCATGTCAGGCGGCGGTCATTTCATGTTCTGCGGCCATGGCCAGGAATGCCGACCGCGACATGCGCCGGGTTTGCGCGGCCTCGTCGATGCGATGGACCAGGTTCTCGGGCAAGCTGATATTGAGCCTTACCGCCTTTGTGCTGACCTTCGACAGATCGATATCGACCATCATCCAGTAGCCCCCCTGGAAGTCCTCGTGGCTGACCCATGCTTCGGGGGCGGACGGCGCGGGAATTGTCTCGGCCTCGCCGTGGAAGTGCGCCTCGACGGCTTCCTGGGCTGCGCGCGGCAGGTCTTGCCAGTCGTCGGCTGCGGCAAAGCAGCCGGGGAAGTCGGGGAAGGAAGCCCCGTAGGCGCTACCTTTTTCTTTATGCACGTGGATCGGGTAGAACATGAGGTTCTCCTGTGCCGTCCGCCTATCGCAGGCCGGCTTGCTTGAGGATGGAGCGCTGAGTCGCCATCGGCAAGTCCTTCTTGGGATGCGGCACCGTAACCCTGCCGGGCTTGGTGGGGTGCTTGAACTGATGATGGGAACCCACGGTATGAACCAGGTACCAGCCATCGGCTTTCAGTTGCTTGAGGAGGTCTGCGCTGTTCATCCGTGCAATCATGAATTCTACACAACCATACACAATGGGGTTGTCCGAATCTTTATCAATCGGACCGCACGCAGGACATGGCAATGCGGAGTCCGACAAAATGGACGTTGCCATTGGGATGGCTTGGGAAGTTGCGGGCGACGATGACCAAGCTACCGCCGCCGACAGTCAGGTTCCCTGGCGTCCGGTCAGCCAAGCCAGTTCGTCGCCAATCAATCTAGCAGGCATGGCACGCAGATCACGCAGCAGTGACAGGGGTAATTGAGTCGGAGATTCAGGCGCTTCAGGGAGAGACGGGCAGCACCTCAGTTCGGTATAACCGTTGAAAAGGGTTCTCGCCGCGCAGCGCAGGCGCCGAGGAAGGGCATTGTGGTACACCGTCAGGTTTCGCTGTATCGCCACATCTATTCAAGGAGTTGTCGCATGCCCATCGTCACCATCCAGCAATCGCCGCGTTCCGTTGAACTCAAGCGTGAACTGGCAAAGAGGATCACCGAGGCGTTTGAAGAGGTATATCAACTGCCCGCGGACGCGGTGCAATTGTTCTTCGCCGAAACCACCGACGAGAACTGGGC
This sequence comes from Achromobacter sp. Marseille-Q0513, assembly GCF_018195695.1. Taxonomy (NCBI): domain Bacteria; kingdom Pseudomonadati; phylum Pseudomonadota; class Betaproteobacteria; order Burkholderiales; family Alcaligenaceae; genus Achromobacter; species Achromobacter sp. Marseille-Q0513. The sequence continues at coordinate 13,405 of NZ_JAGTJY010000135.1, forward strand.
GAAGGCTGGCGTGCTGGCCTGCGACAAGGCCAAGTAGACATATTGTTGACGCTGGCGGCGGACGCCGCCAGCAGGCGCGCAATGCGCGTCTAGCCATTGCGCATTGCCGCGCCGTCGCCTGACGGCCGTCTCGGCAGGGCACTGCGTCGCGGTCGTTGGCCTATTGGCCGCGCAGCCGCTCCAGCTGCTGGCGGTTCAGGCGCGCCGCTTCCTCTTCCGCGTATTCCTTCTCGCCGGCTTCGTACTTCCCGTCATACAGGCAACCGCTGCGATTCCAGCGGCATTCATTGGTGACCGGCGTGGCGCCGTAATGTCGGTCGCCCAGGCCCACCATGGAACACCCGGATGCCAGCGCGGCCAGGCCGAGCACGATGCCGCAACGGCGCAAGGTTTGAATGGTCACTATCTTCGTCCCACAAAAAAGCTGCTACAGGCGTTCTTATAGCAAACCTTTGTGGATAGCCCGCATCCGGGCCGGCGGGCCGAACGCGGGAGGCCCGAGGACCGCCGGCACGGCTCCGGGCTGGTGAGTCGGGCAGGTGATATTCCCGGGTTGTGGACGTCGAGTCCATGCATCCGCCGGGGACCGGCTGCGGCGGGATGCGCCGCGCCTGCATGGTTCGGACCCATGCAAGATTCAATATGTATGGATTCAATCTGAGTTTGTTACCCTACTAATTGATTGGAATCATCCATACATTGCGACATCTCGGTGCAGAAAGACCCATGCAAGACGACGATTTATATGCAATCTGGCCCTTGCGGCTGGCGCGCGGCAGCGGTCCCCGCTACCGGCAGATCGCGGACCTGATTGAACGGGCCGTCGCGGAAAACCGGCTCCAGCCGGGCGACCGCCTGCCGCCGCAGCGCGGATTGGCGCAGCGCCTGGGCATCGACCTGACCACGGTCACGCGCGGCTACAACGAAGCCGGCCTGCGCGGCCTGCTGGATCCGCGCGGCGCGGCCGGCACTTTCATCTCGCGCCGCGCCGAGCCGGCCGCGCTGGTGCTGGACCTGGGCATGAACCTGCCGCCGCCGCCGCTGGGCTGCGACATGCAGGAGCTGCTGCGGCGGGGGCTGGCGCGCGTCATGGGGCGCCAGGACGTGCATGTGCTGATGACCTATCAGCTGGCCGGCGGCAGCGCCGCCGAGCGCGCGGCCGGCGCGCAGTGGCTGTCGCAGTCGGCCGAGCCGGTCGATGCCGGGCATGTGCTGGTGACGCCGGGGGCGCAGGCGGCGCTGGCCGCCGTGATCCTGGCCTGCAGCCAGGCCGGCGACGCCATTGTCTCCGAGCCGCTGGTCTATCCCGGCCTGCTGGCCGCCGCCGAACAGCTGGGCCGCCGCGTCGTCGTGGCCGAGACCGACGACGAAGGCATGACGCCGACCGGCCTGGAGCGGGCCTGCCGCGAAAGCGGCAGCCGTCTCGTCTACCTGAATCCCACGCTGCAGAATCCCACCACGCGCACGCTGACGGAATCGCGGCGGTGCGACCTGCTGCGCTCGGCCGCCGCCTGCGGCGCGCAGGTGATCGAGGACGATCCCTATCGCTTGTTCCTGGACGCCGCGCCGCCCACCATGGCCAGCCTCGCGCCCGCCTCGGTCTTCCATATCTCGACGCTGGCCAAGTGCCTGACGCCGGGGCTGCGCACCGCCTATGTGCTGGCGCCGGACCTGGATAGCCGCGCGCACGTGCTGGCGTCGATGCGTTCCTTCGCGCTGATGGCCACGCCGCTGATGAGCGCGCTGGCCGCGCAGTGGATCGCCAGCGGCGCGGCCCAGGACATCCTGGACGGCGTGCGCGCCGAGGCCCAGGCGCGCCAGTTGATGGCGCGGCGCGTATTGCAGGGCGCGGCCGTCTTGACGCAGGCCGAGCCGGCCGAAGGCATCCACCAATGGCTGGCGCTGCCGGCGCCGTGGACGGCGAACGCGCTGGCGCGCGCGGCGCGCGACGAGGGCCTGAGCGTGGCGTCTTCCGATGCCTTCCGCGCGGGCGTCGACGCGCCCAACGCCATCCGCGTGTCGCTGGGCGCCGAGGCTGATCGCGCGCAGCTGGAACAGGCGCTGGGAACGTTGGCCGGGCTGATGCGCAGCCGGCCGCAGCCGCCGCGCGCTGCGATGGTCTGAGCTGCGCGGCGCCAGCAGTCCGAGCGGCGCCACGCAGCCCGTTCGAGCCGCGCGGCGCCGGCCATCCTGGTCGCGCCGGCCATGGCGGCCGGCGCACGGGAGATCGACGCCGTCGGCCTCAGTTCACCTGCAGGTGATACATGGCCCGGCCGCGGATCAGCGTCAGCAGCAGCGGCCGCCCGGCGGTGTCGGCCAGCAGGCCGCGCAGGTCGGCGAGCTTGCTGACCGGACGCCGGTTCAGGCCGATGATGATGTCGCCGCGCTGCACCCGCGCCGCGACCGCGCCCCGGTCCGGATAGGCGGCGCTGACCACCACGCCGTCATTGCCCTTTAGCCGTTGCTCGCGCGCCATCTCGGCGAACTCCACGCCGTTGAGCCGCGCGTCCAGCGAGCCGCCGTGGAAGCGTTCGTTCTTCTCGGGCTCGATGCGCAGCGTCGCCTCCACCCGCTGGCCGCCGCGCAGCAGGCTCAGGCGCACCTGCTTGCCCACCGGCAGCAGGCCCTCGGCGTTGCGCAGCTGGGCGCTGGTGGAAACCGGCTTGCCGTCCACCGCCACGATCTGGTCGCGCGCCTGCACGCCAGCCTGCTGCGCCGGCGAACCGTCGGCCACGCGCGCCACCGCCACGCCGCTGGAGCCCGGCGCCAGGCCCAGCTGCCGGGCGTTGCGCGGGGTGATGTCCAGCGTGTCCAGGCCCAGGCCGCCGCGTTGCACCTGGCCGTGCTGCAGCAGCTGGCGCATGACCTCGGCGGCCAGGTTGGACGGAATCGCGAAGCCAATGCCCACGTTGCCGCCCGAGGGCGTGTAGATCATGGTGTTGATGCCGACCAGCTCGCCGTTCAGGTTGACCAGCGCGCCGCCCGAGTTGCCGGGATTGATGGAAGCGTCGGTCTGGATGAAGTTCTGGTAGCCGGCCGCGCGCAGGTTCGAGCGGTCCAGCGCCGAAACGATGCCCGACGAGGCGGACTGTCCCAGGCCGAAGGGATCGCCGATGGCCACCACGAAATCGCCCACGCGCAGGTCGCTGGAATCGGACAGCGCCAGGGCCTGCAGGTTTTCAGCGGGAATGCGCAGCACGGCCAGGTCGGTATCGGGGTCGCTGCCCACGACCTTGGCGCTGAAGCTGCGGCCGTCCTGCAGCGAGACGCGGATGGCCGAGGCGCCGCGCACCACATGGTGATTGGTCAGGATGTTGCCCTGCGTGGCGTCCACGATCACGC
>NZ_JAGTJY010000136.1:0-16793 GCF_018195695.1 Achromobacter sp. Marseille-Q0513
TCACGCTGGTGGCCAAGAAGCGCCCCCACCTGAACGAGATCACGGCGGCCTTCCTGGAGGACATGCGCGCCGCGCTGGCGCTGCCGCAGCCATGAAGCGCCTGGGTTAAGCTCGGGACGCGGCGCTGCCTGCCAGGCCCGCCGCGCATCCCGAACACGAGGCCCGCATGTCGACCACCGCCACCCTGAATGCCAACGCTCCCGCCCCCCGCCGCATGACCGTGCCCGCCTTCCGCGCCCGCAAGGGCCAGGAACCGCTGGTCATGCTGACCGCGTACACGGCGCGCATGGCCGAGCTGCTGGATCCCTGCTGTGACGCGCTGCTGGTGGGCGACAGCCTGGCGCAGACCATCTACGGGCTGCCGTCCACCGTCCCCGTCACGCTGGACACCATGATCGCGCACGGCGCGGCCGTGGTGCGCGGCGCGCGCGGCGCGCTGGTGGTGGTGGACATGCCCTTCGGCAGCTACGAAGCCAGTCCCGAGCAGGCCTTCGCGTCGGCCTCCCGCGTGCTGAAGGAAACCGGCGCGGCCGCCATCAAGCTGGAAGGCGGCGAGGCCATGGCGGCCACGGTCGCCTTCCTGTCGGCGCGCGGCATCCCCGTCATGGGACACGTGGGCCTGACGCCGCAGGCGGTGAACATCCTGGGCGGCTACGGCGCGCGCGGACGCGGCCATGCCGAGCAGGCCAAGATCGCGGCCGACGCCGAAGCCATCGCCGCCGCCGGCGCCTTCGCGGTGGTGGTCGAGGGCGTGGTGGAACCGCTGGCGGCATCGATCGCCGCCAGCCTGTCCTGCCCCGTGATCGGCATCGGCGCGTCCGCGTCATGCGACGGACAGGTGCTGGTGGTGGACGACATGCTGGGCATGTTCGAGCGCACCGCCCGTTTCGTGAAGCGCTACGACACGCTGTCCGAACGCATCCAGGCCGCGGCGCGGACCTATGCGGAGGAAGTGAAGGCCCGGCGCTTCCCGGGCGCCGAGCATCTGTACGAAGCGCCCAAGGCCTGAGCCGGACCGACGCCGATACTGGCCCGGCGCGCCACCGGCATCAGGCGCGCGGCCAAAGCACCGGAAACAGCGCGTGCTCCATCGGCGAACCCGGCGGCAGTACCTGCGCAAGCCCCGGGAACTCCGGCGAGGTTCGCCAGGCGCGCGGCGCATGCCGCATGTCCTCGCCCAGGAAGCGCACCGAGAACGCGCGGCGGCGGCGGTCGCCGCCCACGCCTCCCGACGCGTGCAGCGTCAGCATGTGGAAGAACACGGCGTCGCCCGGCTGCAGTTCCCAGCCCAGGATGCGCCAGCGCGAGCGGTCGGCCTCGATGTCGGGCAGATCCGCCAGGCTGCCTTCCGGAAACCACCTGGCCTGGCTGTCCAGGAAGGTGCGCGGCATCAGCCACGGCCCCAGGTGCGAACCCGCCACGAACTCCAGCGTGGCCTCGCGCGCGACCGGGTCCACCGGCATCCACATGCTGCAGTTCATGCGCCCTTCCACGTTGTAGTAGGGCTGGTCCTGGTGCCAGGGCGTGCGCTGGCGCGTGTTGGGTTCCTTGACGAGCAGATGGTCGTGATAGAGCCGCGCCGGCCCGCCGCCCATCAGCTGCGCCGCCACCGAGCCCACGCGGCTGCCGAAGATGAATTGCCGGTATTCGTCGTTGTCCTGCCAGTTGCAGAAATCCTCGAAGAACCAGCCGGGATCGTCGGGCCGGCTGGCCACCTTGGCGCGCGGGCTGGGCGCGTCCAGGTTCTTCTGGATGCCGCGCGTCAGCAGCTCGACTTCCTGCGCGCTGAACAGCTGCCGCACACAGAGCGCGCCATCGCGCTGGAAGGCCGCGATGTCCTCGGCCGGCAGTTCGAATTCATGGCGATGCATGGTCACTCCTCCTTGTCGTCATCATAATCAGGCCGCGCTGCGGCGCCCGCGCGCCGACGCATCACGGACAGCCAGAGATAGGCCGCCGACAGCAGCGCGAGCCAGCCCAGGCCCACATACAGCGCGCCGCGCGTGTCCTCGAACGCGGCCAGCACCGCGAACACGAACAGCATGAAGACGACGGCGCAACGCTGGCCCCAGGGCCACAGCGGCACGGGAAAGGCCAGCTCGGCGGCGGCCGGACCAAGACGGCGGCGCATGGCGAGCTGCGACAGCAGGATCATCAGCCATACCCAGACCACGGCGAAGGTCACGATGGCCGCCAGCTTCATGAACAGCCCATCGGGCAGCAGGTAGTTCAGCGCCACGCCCACGAACAGTCCCGCGCCCATCACCGCCACCGTCATCCAGGGCACGCCGAAGCGCGACACCCGCGCGAAGCTGGCCGGCGCCTGGCCGTTCAGCGCCATGCCGTAGAGCATGCGCCCGGTGCTGAAGATATCGCTGTTGACCGCCGAGATCACGGCCGAGATCACCACCAGGTTCAGCACGTCCGCGGCCGCGTCTATGCCCAGGCTGCTGAATATCTGCACGAAGGGGCTGCCCTGCGTGCCGATCCTGCTCCACGGGAAGATCGCCATCAGCACCAGCAGGGTCAGCACGTAGAACAGCAGGATGCGCAGCGGCACGGAGTTGATCGCCTTGGGTATGACGCGCCGGGGATCGCCGGCCTCGCCCGCGGCCATGCCGATGACCTCCACGCCGCCGAAGGCGAACATCACCACCGTGAAGGACGCGATCATGCCCTCGATGCCGTTGGGAAAGAAGCCGCCGTGTTCCCACAGATTGGCCAGGGCCGGCGCCGTGGCGTCCGCGCCGCCGATGCGCATGCCGCCGAGCAGCACCGCCGCGCCGCCCGCGATCAACGCCAGGATCGCCACGACCTTGAGCAGGGACAGCCAGAACTCCAGCTCGCCGAACACCTTCACGCTGCACAGGTTCAACCCGCCGATGCAGAGCACGATGCCCAGCACCCAGATCCAGCGCGGCGTGTCCGGATACCAGAAGCCCATGTACACGCCGAACACGGTGACATCGGCCAGACAGACCATCAGCATGGAAAAGGCATAGCTCCAGCCGGTCAGGAAACCCAGGTACGGCCCCAGGTAGCGCGTCGCGTAATGGCCGAAGGAGCCAGGCACCGGATGGCGCACCGCCATCTCTCCCAACGCGCGCATGGTGAAGAAGATGGCCGCGCCGCCGATCAGGTAGGCCAGCAGCACCGACGGCCCCGCGCGCTGTATGGCGGCGGCGGAACCATAGAACAGGCCGGTTCCGATCGCCGAGCCCAGCGCCATGAAGCGCACATGCCGCGCGCTCAGGCCACGGCGCAAGCCAGTCTGCTCATCCATGGATATCCCCTTTTTTGGTATTGGTCTGCCCGGCGATATCTATACTTGTATAGTCAAGCTCGGGACAACATGACGTAATCCCTAACCCGGCGTCGAATCCCGGGCTATCCGAGGCAAGCGTCCGAACTTCCACGGATTGAACCCATTAGAATCAGACGAATCCAATCCTGATGCCCGCCCCCATGCCCGATCCGCTGCCCCTGCAAGACGCCATCGCCGACGCGATCAGCACCGCGACGCGCGGGGCCGGCCGCGTCAACATCCTGGTGGCCGGCAAGACCGGCGTGGGCAAGAGCACGCTGATCAACGCCGTGTTCCGTGGCGAGCTGGCGCGCACCGGCGCGGGCAAGCCGGTGACCTCGACGACCCAGGAATTCACCCGGCCCGGCCATCCGCTCACCATCATCGACACGCGCGGGCTGGAAGTGGCCGACTACGAAGCCTCGCGCCGCGAGCTGGACGCGCTGATCCGCGAGCGCGCAGCCGCCGCCGAACAGGAACGCCACATCCACATCGCCTGGCTCTGCATCCAGGACAGCAGCCACCGCGTCGAGGACGCGGAGATCGCGCTGTGCAACATGCTGGCCGACGCCGGCATCCCCGTCATCACGGTGCTGACCAAGGCCCGCAAGAACAGCCCGTTCGCCGATACCGCGCGCGAGCTGCTGCCGCGCGCCCGGCAGGTGGTGCCGGTGCGCGCGCTGCCCGAGCGCATCGACGAGCTGGACGCGGACCTGCCGCCCATGGGGCTGGACGAGCTCATCGCCGCCACCGCCCAGGCCATCCCCGAGGCGCAGCAGCGCGCCTACGCCAATGCGCTGTCCACCCGCAACAAGCAGGCGCTGGAAGTAAAAAAAAAGCGGGCTGAGATCGAAGTGAACATCGCCGCCGGCCTGGCCGCGTCGGCCGCCGCCGCGCCCATTCCGTTTTCCGACGCCTTCGCGCTGGTGCCGATCCAGGTCGGCATGATCGCCAAGATCGGCATCACCTTCGGCATGGAGCTGGACACCGCGGCCATCACCACGCTGGTCACGTCCACGCTGGGCGCCTCGGCCGCCACGCTGATCGGCCGCTCGGTGGTGTCCAGCCTGCTCAAGCTGATCCCGGGCGCCGGCAGCGCGGCCGGCGGCACCATCGCCGCCACCACCGCCGCCACCATCACCAAGCTGCTGGGCAACGCCTACGTGGCGGTGCTCTACGACTTCTGCCAGCGCCATCCCGGCAAGGACATCGACACCGCGATGATCGCGCAGGCGCTCAAGCAACGCGTGGGCTTCGGCCGCGGCTGAACACCGCGCCGGATCGGCGTGCTTTTTCGCAATAGTTGGACGGCCTTCGCAATAATGCGCAGGCTTTTGGCATTTTCATATGCGGGATAAATATTTGGCTTCCGGAGACGTAAAGCCATATATCCCGTCATGTTTTCATGCCAGCCGCAGCGGCGGCCCATGCCGGAAGACCGGCCATAAGCTATGACCATCGCGAATTCGGACGTCATGTACAGGCACCTGGTGCAGGGTGTCGAGGACTACGCCATCTATATGCTGTCCCCCGACGGCACCGTCGCCAACTGGAACGCCGGCGCCCAACGCACCAAGGGCTATGCGGCCGACGAAATCGTCGGCCAGAACTTCTCCTGCTTCTATACCCCGGAAGACCGGGCCTCGGGCCTGCCGCAGGCCGGCCTGGCGCGGGCCCGCGACCGGGGCAAGTTCGCCGCCGAGGGCTGGCGCGTGCGCAAGGACGGCACCCTGTTCTGGGCCAGCGTGGTGATCGACGCGATCCATGGCGACGGCGGCGAACTGCTCGGCTACGCCAAGATCACGCGCGACGAGACCGAGCGCCGCATGCAGGAACAGCAGCTGCTGCGCGCCAAGGAAATGACCGAACGCTACAACACCGAGCTGGGTTCGCTGTCGAGCTTCCTGGACGCGGTGATTTCGCAGATCCCTTCCTGCGTGCTGGTGATGGACGCGGTGTCGCGCCAGATCGTGCTGGCCAATCGCCAGGTGCAGGCCATGTTCGGCGTCGACCGCGCGGACATGCGCGGCCGGACCATGCAGGAATGCCTGCCGGAGCAGGCCTGCGCCTTCTTCGAGCGGCTTTGCAACGATGCGCTGCGCTCGGACGGCGCCATGCGCGAAGAGGAAGAGGAACTGTCCACCACGCTGGGCCCGCGCTCGCTGCGCACCAAGACGCTGGTGTTCCACAACAGCGATCCGCGCTCGCGCTATGTGCTGCTGATCGCCGACGACGTCACCGACGAGAACGCCGCCCATGCGCAGGTGCGCTACATGGCCCACCACGACACGCTGACCGGCATGCCCAACCGGCGCCTGTTCCGCGAACAGATGCTCAAGGCGCTGAACGCGGCCAGCGACGGCCGCGCCACCGCGGTGCTGTGCCTGGACCTGGACAACTTCAAGAGCGTCAACGACACGCTGGGCCACCAGTTCGGCGACGAACTGCTGCGCCTCCTGGCCAAGCGCCTGCCCAAGGTCTTGCGCGAGCAGGACACGCTGGCGCGGCTGGGCGGCGACGAGTTCGCCGTGGTGCTGCCCAATATCGAACAGACCGAGGACGTGCGCCGCATGGCGCAGCGCCTGGTGGACGCCGTGCGCGCGCCGTTCGAGATCGACGGCCACACCGTGCCGGTGACGGTCAGCATCGGCATCGCCGTGGCCGACACGCCGGAATGCACCGCCGACCACCTGCTGCGCTACGCCGACATGGCGCTGTACGAGGCCAAGCGCAACGGCCGCAACGGCATGGCCTTCTTCAAGCCCGAAATGGAGACCACCGCGCTCAAGCGCCACGAGATGGAAATGGACTTGCGCCAGGCCATCATCTCGCAGCAGCTGCGGCTGCACTACCAGCCCATCAAGGACGCCAGCCACGTGCGCACCGTGGGTCGCGAGGCGCTGATGCGCTGGCAGCATCCGGCCAAGGGCCTGATCATGCCCAACGACTTCATTCCCGTGGCCGAGGAAACCGGGCTGATCCACGAACTCAGCGCCTTCACGCTGCACGAGGCCTGCCGCGAAGCCATGCGCTGGGAACCGCATGAGACCGTGGCCGTCAACCTGTCGGCCAGCCAGTTCGCCAACAGCGCGCTGGTGTCGCTGGTGGAATCGGCGCTGGCCACGTCCGGACTGCCGGCCGACCGGCTGGAGCTGGAGATCACCGAATCGGTGCTGCTGGCCAATTCGGCGGCCAACCTGTCCACGCTGACCCGGCTCAAGGACATGGGCGTGAAGGTGGCGCTGGACGATTTCGGCACCGGCTATTCCTCGCTGAGCTACCTGCGCAGCTTCGAGTTCGACAAGATCAAGATCGACAAGTCCTTCACCCAGGACGTGGAATCCAGCCGCGAGGCGCTGGCCATCATCCGCGCCATCAACGGCATCGGACGCAGCCTGGACATCCCCACCACCGCCGAGGGCGTGGAAACCCCGGCCCAGCTGCGCCGGCTGACGGAGGAAGGCTGTACCCACTTCCAGGGCTACCTGCTGGGACGCCCGGTGTCGCACGAGCCCGGCGCCACGCCGCCGACGTCGACGTAATCCGCCGCAAACGCCTGTGTGACAGCGCGCATACGGGACAACCCGCAGGCGCGCGCGGCACGCCATCAGGCAGCAATACGTCCCTGTTACAGTGGCCCCGGCAGGGTCTCGCCAAAATGACGAACTGGGCGGCAGGCGCGCCCTTGATCCCGAGCTTGATCGCGCCTTGTCGACACTACGCTGCGGCTCATGCGCGGCGGCTTTCCGTGCCGCCGCGATTTCGACAGCCATCGGGGCCGCACCATGTTCAAGTCCATACGCAACCGCCTCATCGCCCTCTGCGTGGCGATCACCATTCTTTCCATGCTGTCGCTGTCCCTGGCCACGGTACTCGTGGCCCGCGACAATACCTTCGACCAGGTCGACCACAGCATCGGCCAGATCACGCGCAATCACGCCAATGAACTGTCCGCCTGGGTGCGCGACAAGCAGCGCGTCACCAGCTCGCTGAAGAACGCCGTCGACCAGCCCGAAGCCATCGCGCACACCATGGCCGCGACCGCGCAGCAGGCCGGCGGCTTCGACGACGCCTACATCGTCTACGCCGACAAGCGCTACATCTTCAACCACGCCATGCCGGACGGCTTCGACGGTCCGGCGCGCGCCTGGTACCAGCAGGCCGCCCAGGCCAACGGGCCTGCCATCACTCCGATCTATGTGGACGCCGCGTCGGGCAAGCTGTGCATGAGCTTCGTCGAGGCGGTGCGCAAGGACGGCCGCGTGGTGGCGGCCGTGGGCACCGACATGCTGCTCGACAGCATGGCCAAGATGGTCGCGGCCATCCAGGCCACGCCCAAGAGCTTCGCCTTCCTGCTGGACGGGCAGGGCCAGATCCTGGCCCACCCGGACGTCAAGCTGGCGCTCAAGCCGGTCACCGCCATCGATCCCGGCCTGGACCTGAGCCAGCTGCAGCAGCTGGCCAGGAACAGCGGCAGCTCGCTGACGCAGGATATCGGCGGCGTCAGCCAGCTGCTGTACGCCAGCACCGTGGAAGGCACGCCCTGGACACTGGTGATCGCCATCGACCGGGCCCAGGCCAACGAGCCGGTCACCATGATGGTGAAGCTGGCCGCGTCCATCACCGCGCTGGCGCTGCTGCTGGCCGTGGCCTTCGTGACGATGGCGGTCAAGCGCCAGTTGCGCGGCCTGCCCCAGGTGCAAGACGCGCTGCAGGACATCGCCAGCGGCGATGGCGACCTGACGCGCCGGCTGCCGGCCGAGGGCGGCGACGAGCTGGCCCGGATCGGCGCCGCGTTCAATCAGTTCGCCGACAAGATCGCCACGATCCTGCGCGAGATCCGCGTGGCGGCCGACTCCGTGCGCACCGCCAGCCTGGAGATCGCCAGCGGCAACCACGACCTGTCCGACCGCACCTCGCAGCAGGCCAGCTCGCTGGAGCAGACCGCCGCGGCCATGGAAGAGATCACCTCGACCGTGCAGCACAACGCCGACAACGCCAGCCAGGCGGCCAACCTGGCCAGCGACGCCTCGCGCGTGGCCGGCCAGGGCGGCGCGGTGATGCAGCAGGTGGTGCACACCATGGACGGCATCGACGCCTCGGCGCGCAAGATCGTCGACATCATCGGCGTGATCGACGGCATCGCCTTCCAGACCAACATCCTGGCGCTGAACGCCGCGGTGGAAGCCGCGCGCGCCGGCGAGCAGGGCCGCGGCTTCGCCGTGGTGGCCGGCGAAGTGCGCACGCTGGCCCAGCGCAGCGCCACCGCCGCGCGCGAGATCAAGACGCTGATCGAATCCTCGGTCGACCAGATCCGCACCGGCAACTCGCTGGTGCGCCAGGCCGGCGGCACCATGGACCAGGTGGTCGGCAGCGTCGAACGCGTGACCAGCATCGTCGGCGAAATCGACCTGGCCAGCCAGGAACAGCGCACCGGCATCTCGGAAATCGGCAACGCCATCGGCCTGATGGACAACGCCACGCAGCAGAACGCCGCGCTGGTGGAACAGGCCGCCGCCGCCGCGCAGACGCTGCAGGAACAAGCCGCGCACCTGGCGCAGCTGGTGGGCGGCTTCAAGCTCGACAGCCATGACGTCGCCAGCCACGCCGTGACTCGCGGCGCGCCGCAGGTGGCGCCGGGGGCCATGTTGGCGTTGAACTGATAAGGTACATGACGGGCCCGCGCTGATCGGCGTCGGGCCTTCTACCCCAAGAGCTGCTCAGAGGCTGGCACTGACCCAGTTCTCTACTTCAAGCCCGGGAACGCGGGCGAATTCCGATACGTTGTTCGATACCAGCACCAAGCCTTCACTACGTGCATGGCCTGCGATATGCAGATCGTTTACCCCAATGGGCTGACCCAGCCGTTCCAGGGCGGAACGGATCGCCCCATAGTGCTGAACCGCTTTGAGGCCATAGGGCAAGACATCCAGGCGGCTGCAAAAATCCTCAACAGTGGACAGGTTCTCACTGACACGGTTGCTCTTCTCCGCGCCATGCAACAGCTCCGCCGCGGTAATCGAGGAGATCGCCATGCGGCCCGCATTGGCATTGAAAATGGACAGCACCTCGATGGGACGCCGCTTCAAGACATAGATAACGATGTTCGTGTCCAGCAGATAGCGCAGCATCAGAGCGACTCTCGCTCGGCTTGATCCTGGCTGGCGCGTTCGGACATGAAATCATCGCTGACAGCGGGGCCGTTCAGGAAAAAGCTGTCCCAGACCTGTCCAACCGGCGCAATGATGCGCTCATTTCCCTTGACTCGTATTTCCACCTTGAGCACGCCCTCTGGCAGCCGGACTTCCAGCGGAAGCCGGACGGCCTGCGTGCGGTTATTGATAAAGACCGTGCCGATTGCCATGTCGCAACTCCTGTAGGCGGGAAGTTGTATATAGCCTAAGTATATAGCGCCCTATTCCGTCCTTCAAGCTGTCAAAACTGCCAGTAGCCCTGGCGACAATCGCCTGATCAAAGCGGAATCGCGCGCAGCAGCTGTTCGCGCAGCCAGGCATGTGCCGCGCTGCGCTGGCGCACGTGGCTGTAGGCCTTCAGCGTGAAGGGCGGGATCTCGAAGGGCGGCGGATATTCCACGATCGCGGCCACCGCGCCCAGCGTGCGCGCCGCCTGGCGCGGCACCGTCATGATCAGCGCCGAGCCGGCCACGATGAAGGGCGCGGCCAGCACCGAGGGCAGCTGCACCGCCACGTCGCGGCGCAGTCCACGGCGCTCCAGCAGCTTGTCGATATGGCCGCCGGCCTCGCCCCAGGGACGCACCGCCACGTGGCGCTCGGCCATGTACGCGTCCAGGCTGGGCGCTGACCGGATGCGGGGATGATCGCGGCTGGCGATCACCACGTAGTGATCGGTCAGCCAGTCGAAGCTCTCGATGCCCGGCGCCGGCTCGGCCATGTCTTCCACATAGCCCAGCGCGAAATCCAGCCGGCCCGAGGCCAGGTCCTCGGCGTAGTCCTGGTTTTGCGCGTGGACGATCTGGAAGCGCAGGCGCGGCGCCAGATCCTGCACTTGCGCGACCAGGGCCGGCAGCATGGCGAAGGTGGTGTAGTCGGTGGCCGCGAGGGTGAAGCAGCGGTCGCTGGTGGCCGGGTCGAAGCGGCCCGCCTGCGCCAGTCCGTTGGACAGCAGCGCCAGCGCGGCGCTGACCGGCCCGGCCAGTCGCTCGGCATGAGCGGTGGGCTGCATGGCGTTGCCGATGCGCACGAACAGCTCGTCGTCCAGCGCGGCACGCAGGCGCGCCAGCGCGTGGCTCAGCGCGGACGGGCTCATGGCCAGTTCGTCGGCCGCGGCGATCACGGAACGACGGCGCAGCAAGGCGTCCAGCGCCACCAGCAGGTTCAGGTCCAGGCGTCTCAGATCAGAATGCATGGTGTGCATTATCCAATGAAAACAATGCACTTGATGCATTGGTGCCGGCATCCCTATCATCTTCGGTTTCCCATCCCGCGCGGCCATGCGCCGCCCTTGCGATTTTCTCCGTAGCTCTCCCCATGACGATTTCCATCCGCCCCGCCACCGAACAAGACTGCGCGCTGATCCTGCGATTCATCACCGAGCTGGCCGTCTATGAAAAGGCCGCCGACCAGGTCGAAGCCACCGTCGAAACCCTGGCCAGCAGCCTGTTCGGCCCCGGCACGCCCGCGCGCGCGCTGATCTGCGAAGCGGACGGGCAGCCGGTGGGCTATGCCATCTATTTCTTCAACTACTCGACCTGGCAGGCCAGGAAAGGCCTGTACCTGGAAGACCTGTACGTCTCGCCCGCCAGCCGCGGCATCGGCGCCGGCAAGCGCCTGCTGCGCCATCTGGCGCGGGTCGCGGTCGAGGAAGGCTGCGGCCGCTTCGAATGGAGCGTGCTGGACTGGAACCAGCCGGCCATCGACTTCTACCAGTCGATCGGCGCGCGGCCGCAGGCCGAGTGGGTGCGCTACCGCATGCACGGCGAGGCGCTGACGGGCTTCGCCGCCGGCGCGGACTGAAACGTCGGGCGGGGCTGTCGGACGGCGGTGGTATCACCGCCCACGGGATCGACAGCCCTCGGCGCGCCGGCCATTGAACGACGGACCGCCTGCGGGAACGCTCCCGCGAGCGCCAGTCGCCCGGATGGCGCCCCCCTATATCACCAGGTTGCGGATGAAGCGCAGCACGCCTGCCTGCCGGTTGGCGTAGGCATAGGACACCGAGCTGGCGAAGGACGTGGTCGACCCCGCCGGTATGACCCGCTCCTGTCCGGCCAGCTCCAGCGTCAACGCGCCCTCGATCACGTAGAGCATCTCGACGCAGCCTTCCGGGTCCGCCTCGGCCTGGTAGCGCTCGCCGGGCGCCAGGGTCCAGGACCATAGTTCCACCTGGTGCGAGGCGGCCGCCGAGCAGTGCAGCACCGCCTGGCTGCCGGCAAGCTGGCCGCGCCAGGTCAGCACGTCGGGCGTCTGGTCGGGCGCGCGGCCGGCCGGGCTGACCAGGGCGGTGAAGTTGGCGCCCAGCGCCGTGGCGATGAGGCTGAGCTTGGCCAGGCTGATGTTGGCGTCGCCGGCTTCCAGGCCGGCGATGGTACGGCGGCTCACGCCCGCCGCATCGGCCAGCGCCTGCTGGCTCAGGCCTTGCCCATCGCGCAGGCGCCTGAGATTGGCGGCCACGTGTTCGAGCACCTGGTTCGACGGCATGGCGATTCTCCTTGCGCAAACGCATGAGCAATATATTGCGCAAAAATACCACATCCGATATTGTGCAATATCATGCACAACACCCCCACGCCCCCGTCTCCCTCCCTGCTGGCGCGCAGAGCGCCCGAAGCCGCGCTCCTCCTGATCACCGTGGTCTGGGGCGGCACCTTCCTGGCCGTGCAGCACGCGCTCACGGCGG
Organism: Achromobacter sp. Marseille-Q0513; assembly: GCF_018195695.1. NCBI lineage: Bacteria > Pseudomonadati > Pseudomonadota > Betaproteobacteria > Burkholderiales > Alcaligenaceae > Achromobacter > Achromobacter sp. Marseille-Q0513. Next base: position 12,182 of record NZ_JAGTJY010000136.1, read on the forward strand.
GCACGCCCATGTTCTTCGTCGGTTGCCGCTTCGCCGCCGCGGCCCTGGCCGTGGGACTGGTGTCGCTGCGTTCGCTGCGCGGCATCACCTGGCGCGAAGTCCGGGCCGGCGGCGCCGTCGGCCTGGCCATCGTGGCCGGCTACGGCGGCCAGACCATCGGCCTGCAGCACATCACCAGCAGCGAATCCGCCTTCCTCACCGCCCTGTACGTGCCGGCGGTGCCGCTGCTGCAATGGCTGGTGCTGCGGCGCGCGCCGCGCGCCATGACCTGGGTGGGCGTGGCGCTGGCCTGCACGGGCCTGATGCTGCTGACCGGCAACAACCCCGCGTCGATCTCGTTCAGCTATGGTCAGCTCATCACCATCGCCGGCGCGGTGGCCATCGCCGCCGAAATCCTGCTCATCAGCCATTACGCGCGCAGCGTGGACCTGCGCCGCGTCACCGTACTGCAACTGGCGGCCGCGTCGATCGCGGCCTTCACGCTGATGCCGCTGGCCGGCGAGACCGAGATCCCGCCGTTCTCCTGGACGCTCACCGGCCTGGCCGTGGCGCTGGGCTGCGCCAGCGCGCTGATCCAGCTGACCATGAACTGGGCGCAGCGCACGGTCGATCCCGCGCGCGCCACGCTGATCTATGCCGGCGAGCCGGTATGGGCCGGCATCTTCGGCCGCATCGCCGGCGAGCGGCTGGCGCCGCTGGCGCTCGTCGGCGGCGCGCTGGTGGTGCTGGGCGTGATCGTCAGCGAATGGAAGCCCCGCCTGCGGCGCGCGCGGACCTCCGAGCCTGCGCGGCAGGCCTGAGTCCGGCAGCCATCCAGCGCAACGGAACCAGCGTCCGGCGACGCGCCGGCCGCTCGCCAGCGCGTCGATACGAGACCGCTTCCGCGTTGCCGGACGCTATGCCTGCGCGCCCACCCGCCAGGTGCTCTGCACGAATCCAAACGGCCATGAGCGGCTGCCGACCAGGACCAGCGGCACGTCGCCAGCCAGCGCGCCGAACAGCGGCCGGCCCCGGCCCAGCAGGCGCGGAATGGTGGTCACGGTGATCTCGTCCACTACGCCTGCCTCCAGGAACGACTGGATCAGCCGGCCGCCATCCAGGTACACGCGGGCCAGCCCCGCCGCGCCCAGCCGTCGTAGCAGGGCGTCGGGCGTCTCGTCCGAGACGCTGATCGAGGCGCCCGCGATGACGGGAGCCCGCCAGCCTGAACGGCTCATCACGATCACGGGCGTGTCGCCATACGGCCACTGCGCGAAGGCCGCGATCGTCTCGAAGGTCGCGCGGCCCATCACGATCGCATCCACGCCCGCCATGAACTGCGCATAGCCGCAGTCCTCGCCCTCGGGTACGGCGGCGTTGGCCTGCATCAGCCAATCCAGCGAGCCGTCTTCGCGGGCGATGTAGCCGTCCAGGCTGGCGGCGATATAGACGCGGGACAGGGCACGCGCGGGCGCGTCGGCGGCAGTGGGGTTCGGGTTCGGGTTCGGGTTCGGGTTCGCGGACGGTGTCATCGGGTTCTCTCTATGCATATATTTCTACAGTGTAGAATTCTGCATGCCCTCACGCAAATCCAAATCCGATCCCGCCGCCGGCGCCGCAACGCCTGTGCCCGCAGCGTCCGTGCCCGCGTCGCGCGTGGCGCGCGCCACCGCCGCAACGCCAACGACTCCGCGACCGGCCCGCCCCGCGCGGCGCCGTCCCGGCGCGCCTGCCGCCGACGATGCGCCGGCGCTGGACGCCGCCCGCATCATCGCTGCCGCGTCGCGTCTGCTGGAAGACACGGGCAAGCTCTCGATGCGGGCGCTGGCCCGCGAGCTGGGCGTGGATCCCATGGCGGTCTATCACTACTTTCCGGGCAAGGACGCGCTGGTCGCGGCAGTGGCGGGCGCCGGCTTCGATCAGGTCGAAGCCGCGGCCACCGCCTCGCGGCGCGCACGCGGCTGGCGCGGCCGATTGCGCGTGCTGGCCCGGGCCTATCTGGACATGGCGCGGGCCGCGCCCGCGCTGACGCGGCATCTGGCTCGGGCCGCGCCCGAAGACGGATCGGCGACCCAGTCCGCAGCCGCGCCCGACGTCGCCTTGCGTTTCGAAGCGCTGTTCCTGCATGCGATCCGCGAGCTCGATCTGACACCCGCGCGGGCGCGCGCCTGCCAGCATGCGCTGGTCGACTGCATCCACGGCCACGCACTGGCCGGCGCCGACCTGCCTGACGGCCTGTGGAACGCCGAGCTGGACGTACTGCTGGCGGGCATGGAGGCCTTGGCACGCACGACACCCTCGCGCTGACGCCACGGCGCGCGGACGAAAAAAAGCCCCGCGCACCGATGCAGGACGGTGCGCGGGGCGCTGGCATGGCCACCATCGGCGGCATGCGGATACGGCTTGCGGCTTACTGTCCCGCGTAGCGCGGCGAACGCGGACCGTACAGGATGCCGCCTTGCGTGCCGGCGCTGAGCAGGGCGTTGCTGGTCATGCCGGCCACGCCATAGCTGCGGTCGGACAGCGTGTTGACCACCTGGTCCACCACCGCCTGCACCAGCATGCCGATCAGGCCGCCGCTGCTGTTGCTGGCCTGTGCCAGGGTCTGGTGTCCGTCCCAGAGCTTGGCGCCGCTACGCAGGTCCAGCAGCGTCGCGTCGATGGACACGGTGACATTGCTGGAGATCACCTTGTAGCTGGCCCCGTATTCCTTGACCGTCATGTACAGGGCCGCGTCGGCGCCGAAGATCTCGCGCAGGCGCGAGGCGGGCAGGGCGTGGATGTCGTCCGGCGTGGTCAGGCCGTTCTGGCGGAAGGTCTCTTCCATGACGGCCACCGGCACCACGTAGTAGCCGGATTCGGCCAGCGGCAGCGTCGCTTGCGACAGCACGGCGGCGGACGCGGCCACGTCGACGGACGTGTTCAGCGGCGGCAGCACCAGGATGGAAGCCGGCTTGCTTTCACGGAACGCGGTGTAGTCCACGTTGCGCTGCGGACCGGCGCAACCGGCGAGCAGGGCGACGATGGCCAGCATGGCCAGGCGCAGTGATTTCATCATGTTCAGCTCCCTTTCTTCTTCTGCACGGCCGGCGCGGTCTTGGCGGCGGGTTCCGCGGCCGGCGTCTCGGCCTGAGCTTGCGTCTCGGCCTGGCCTTGCGGCGTGGCCTGCGCTTGCGGCGCGGCGGCGGGCTTGCCCGCGTTGCGCATCAGGAAATCCATGAACGGCGTGGATTCGGGAAAGGCCTGCTTTTCGCCCTGCAGCTGCTCGACGCCCTTTTCGCCGTCGCCCATCTTCAGGTACAGCATGCCCAAGTGCGCGCGAAAGCCGGGAGGCAGTTCGCGGTTGGTGGCGCGCGCCTTCTCGACGCTCTTTTCCAGCGTCTGCGCCTGCACGGCGTAATCGTTGCCGTCTTCCTTCAGGTAGGCGTACACGGTGGGTTGATAGCCTTCCCAGGTGTACAGGCTCTTGGGCTGCTGCGCGCAAGCGCCCAGCAGGCCGGCCAGCGCCGTGATCGCCAGCACGCGACCCGTACGGGCGAACGCCGTCCGGCGCGGCTGCGCCATCGTCTTCATCATGATGGTTTCCCCTTTAGTTGGCCGAGGGCGCCCAGGCGCCTTGCGTGATGCCGTCGACCAGGCGATCCACCGCTTCGCGGATGGCCAGATCCAGCACCTTGCCGTTGAGCGTGGAGTCGTAGCCGGCCGAGCCGCCGAAGCCGATCACTTCACGGTTGGACAGGCTGTACTCGCCCGCGCCCGACGCGGAATAGACGACCTCGGAGCTAGTCACGTCGACCACGTTGAGATCGACCTTAGCGTAGGCCACCTGCTCCTTGCCGCGCCCCAGGATGCCGAACAGCTGCTGGTCGCCGGTCACCTTGCGGCCGAAGGCCGTGACGTCGCCGGTGACCACGTAGCGCGCGCCCTTGATCTTGTTGGCCTGCTTGTTGAAAGCGGCTTCCTGGGCGATCTCGGACAGGTTCTGGCGGTCCATGACCTGGAAGCGGCCGGTACGCTGCAGATGGCTGGTCAGGATGGTCTTGGCCTGGCCGCCCAGGCGGTCCACGCCGTCGGAGAACACGCCGCGCAGGAAGTCCGTGCGGTTGTCGAACTTGCCCACGGAAATCGGGCTGCGCGGGCCCTGGTAAGGCGTGCTTGCCGCCACCGTCGCGGGCACGGCAACGGACTTCGACCGCTCCGTTGCGCAACCCGCCATCAACACCGACACCAGCGCCAGCGTGCCTGCTTTCACCACCGTACCCAACATCAAGCTTCTCCTGAAAATTTCCCTTGGCCTCTGACGGGCCGCATTTCTGATATTTTGCGAAGCTGCAATATATACAATATTTAACAACTTACATAATTTGAAGTGACGGGTCATTTGCCGTCATTTGTCAGGAATCAAGCGCTTGCCGGTTCGCGCCACGGGGGCACAGGCAGGCGCTGGCGGCCACTCTAGCGGCTGCCTGGGAAAGCGGAAATGGGAAGAGTCCGAAATCGTGGCCGGCCGGGCCGTGATCACGGCAAGCCGCAAGCACACCGGCGGCCCACGGGCCCGCGCCGGCCGCCCGCCGGCGCGCCTAGTGTGCTGTCCCGCAGATACGCCCGCACGAAATCCACCCCTAGCCGCCAT